>CAZPYZ010000105.1:0-5023 GCA_964590215.1 uncultured Dehalococcoidia bacterium
ATCATGCCTAGTCTCGTGGGCTCGGAGATGTGTATAAGAGACAGCCCCCAGGGTGAGCCGGCCATCCGAGAGTTTGTCGAGAGTCGCCGCTTCCTTGGCGAGGAACACTGGGTCCCGGTAGGCCGTGAGCATGATGGCCGTGCCCAAACGCACCCGCGTGGTCAACGCGGCCATCCAGGTCATAAAGAGCATCGGGTGATAGACGTCCACCGGGTGGAAGAGATGGTCACCCACCCAGAGGGAATGAAACCCAAGACGCTCTGCTTCCAGGACAAACCGTCTCAGGGGCTCCACTTGCACGGCTGGCGTGGCAGGGATCCTCAGTCCGATCCGTATTTGGTCAGCCATCCGCTGTACCTCCTAGGGGCGTCCTGTTACTATACCCATTCGTGGCCCAGCCCACGCCAATTTCCTAAAGAGGAGGGTTCAGCGGTATGGCTGACAGTTTGGAAGAGTTGAAACGCAAGTGCGTGCTTTCCCATCGCATCCTTACCATGACCGGGTCCATGGGCGACATGACCGGACACGTCTTCGTCCGCATCCCAGGCACGGAGACATTCTTGACGCGCTGCCGCAATGGCGCGGATGTCTCACCGGCCTACGTCGAGCCACGGTGCCTGCACCTCATCGATACGGATGGCAACCCGGCGGAGGAGGTTGGGGATTGGACTATCCCGCCCGAACGCTACATCGGCAGCACTATCATGAAGCTCCGGCCGGAGATCCACTGTGTTATCCACGCCCATCCTCCGGCGCAGGTCCTCTGCAGCATCGTGGGCGAAGAGATCCGGCCTATCGTAGGGGCCCAGAATTGGGGTGGCTCCAGGATAGCCCTGGGCGGGATTCCGGAATACCCACGCTCGCTCCTTATCCACAGTAAGGAGATCGGCGCGGCCATGATGTCGGTTATGGGCAACAAGGACTACTGCATCCTGAAGGCTCATGGCAACGTGGTGGCTGGCAGAAGTGTGGAAGAGGCGACGGTGAACGCCATCCGCCTGGAGAATATCGCCAAGCTCACGTGGCAGTTCGCAGTCGCAGGCCAGCCGAGCCCTGACCTCCCTTGGGATGACTGGGTGGATAACATGCGGCCATCCGCCTCCGCGGAGACGGGCATGAGGGGTGGCGTCTTCTGGAGCTGGGATTATTACGTCCAACGGCTGCAGGAGAACCCCCTCATCCCCCGGGAGAGCACCGTCGATCTGGAGCAGTACTAGCTGTTAGCCATTAGCAATTAGCCGTTAGCTCCTCCCGCCCCCCTCGGGATGGGGTAACTGCTAGGAGCTAACAGCCACAAAGGAGCGAGCTAAATTGGCCGAAAGCATTGACGAACTGAAGCAGAAAGCGGCTACCGCCCACCGTATCCTGGCCATGACCGGGTCCATGAATGACTCGACGGGCCATGTCTTCGTACGGGTGCCGGGGAGCGAAGAGATGCTGGCGCGGGGGCGTGACGCAAAGGAGACGTCGCCCAGGTACTGCTCGGCAACCGCCATGCACAAAGTGGACTTCCAGGGCAATAAGTCAGAAGACTGGGGCGACTGGGCCCCGCCGCCAGAGCGCTACATAGGTACCGAGATCCTGAAGCTGCGGCCGGAGGTGAACTGCGTCATCCACGCTCATCCGCCGGCGCAGGTCCTGTGCAGCAACATCGGCGTCCCTCTGCAACCCATCGTAGGTTCCCAGAATTGGGGCGGGACTCTCCTCGCGGCCAAGGGGGTGCCGGTCTTCCCGCGCGGCCTCCTCATCCACACGGCAGAGTTGGGACGGCTGATGGCCGCAGTGATGAGCAGCAAGGATGTCCTGCTGCTGCAACACCACGGCAATGTGGTCACCGGGCGCAGCATCGAAGAAGCGACCACCCGAGCCATTGCCATCGAAAACCTGGCCAGGCTTTGCTGGCAGATCCGGCTGACGGGGAAGACGCCGCCGAACATCCCCTTCGAGGATTTCGAGGACAACGCGGAGATGACTTTGCGCCCGCGGCCCCTGGGCGGAGGGGCCAACTGGCAGTGGCGCTACTACGAGCAGATGCTGGAACGGGGCGGCCGCATTACCGCGGAGATCGACTGGAGCTAGCCGTTGGTAGCGCGGGTTCTGCCCACTGGGTCTCGGGCGGACTACCGTCCGCGTTACGATCAGTTACCCTTCTCAGGTTGAGGGCCAGGAGCCAGGCGGCAGCGCCAACCACCATCGCCCCGTAGTACACGTCTCCGAAGGCCAGGGCGGCCGCAACCGTCGCACTGCCGCCGCTTCCTAACTCGGCCATGTGCACCGGTAGGCGGCTCTGCAGGAAGGTCGCGTAGCTCGCGATGGAGAGCGAAGCGACCACTCCATGGAACGCGCCGGTCAACGAAGTCACGCGGCTGATGAGATGCCGGGGAGCGCTGTTCAACACATACGTCCCGACGGACATCATGGCCAGACCCATCCCCGCGCCCTGCACCCCCAGGACGGCGCGGATGTCGAGGTCGAGACGGCCGGAGGTTGTCTCGGCCAGCAGATACTGGCTCAACACCACAAACGCCAGGCCCGGGAGGACGCTGGCGCGAGCGCCGAAGCGGTCGAAGATGCGGCCGCCCAGCGGCATGAAGATAGCCGCTGCAACCGCCTGAGGTAGGGTAAACAGGCCCGTTTCGAAAGAGCCGTAGGCCCAGACTTGCTGCAGGAACAGCGGCATCAAGAACATGGTGCCGAAGAGACCCGCGATGGTTGCCCACTGCGTCACTATTCCTAGACTGAACGCGCGGCTGCGGAAGACCCTGAGCTCCAGCAACGGATGTTCGACACTCAGCTCCCGCACGACGAACGCCGCCAGAGCCGCAAGGCCGGCTCCGATGCCCGCCAGCGTCGTTGAACCCGTCCAGCCCGCGCGCCCGCTCTCGGTGATGCCGTAGGTTAGCGCGGCAAAGGCCAGCGGCGCCAGGATGACGCCGAGGGTATCCAACGGTCCAGGCTTGTGAGATGCGGGCAAGGCCGGTAGCGATCGCAACGCCGCCACTACCGCGACGACTCCCACCGGCAAGTTGATCAGGAAGATCAAATGCCAGTTCGCGTACTCCAATAGCCACCCGGACAGCACCGGGCCGAGGGCCGGACCGAGGAGCATGGGGACGCCGAAGATGCCCATCACCTGGCCCCGCTTGTCGGGCGGGGCGAGGCGAAAGATAAACGCCATCCCTACGGGCATCAGCATCCCGCCGCCGAGCCCCTGCAGCACCCGGAACGCGATCAGGCTTTCCCCGCTCCAGGCAAAGGCGCAGAGAACGGAGCCCATGGTGAACAGCACCAGAGCCGTGATGTACACCTGTTTCGCTCCGAACCGGTCTGAGAGCCATCCCGAGAGGGGCACGACCGCTGCTTGGGCCAGCATGTAGCCGCTGATAACCCACTGCAGCAGCCGCAGGTCCGTGTCAAAGATCCGCCCGAGGGTGGGCAGGGCAATATTGATGACGGTCGTGTCCAGGATCGCCATGAACGCGCCCATGACGATGGCCGCGAGGGGAGCGAAGATCTCCCTCACCCGGAACGGCGCGGCCGGGACGGTAAAGGCAGGAGACGGAACCGCGACCGTCACCGCGTGGGCAGTCCTTCCCGGAGACGGCGCTCCGCCGCCCGGTTCAGGGTCTCCAGCGCCCGCTCGACCAGTCCTCTTTCCTCCGGCGAAAGCTGCGCCACCAATGCATCGAACTGGTCATGACCTGCGCTCAGGATCTGCTCGAACACCCCCTGGCCTGCGGCCGTCAGCCGTGCCCAGGTCACACGCCGGTCGGCCAAGTCCTCTTCACGATGGACATAGCCATGCAGAACAAGGCGGTCTACCAGAGGCGTGATCGCCGAGGGACCGACACCCAGGCGCTGGGCCAGGTCCCGACCCGTCAGGCCGCCGCTGGAACCGATGAGCATGAGCGTTTTAAACTGGGCCATGCTCAAGTCCAGGGTGAACCAGCTTGACCCCTGCAGCTCATGAAGCTGCTGCATTAGCCGGCAGAATGATTCGCTCAACTTGGACATTTCAGTCATATTGAATCATGCAATGTCCCTGAAGCGCAAGCTTGCTTGACAGCCAGGCGATCGTCTTGGGATACTGTTTAACACACACAAACAATTAGTGGCACTTACTATGAGCAAGTACGCCGCCCTCGGGCGCTACCTGCGTGGGCAGGGGAAGGACAGCGTCCCGGTAAGCTTCGCGGAGATTGAGCGGATTCTCGGGGTGCCGCTCCCTGGCAGCGCGCGAACGCACCGCTCCTGGTGGAGCAACAACCCGGAGAACAACGTCGCAACCAGGCAATGGCTGGCGGCGGGCTATCAGACAGAGCGGGTTGACCTCAGGAAAGAGAAGGTGGTTTTCCGGAGGCGCACCGCGGGCCTGCAAGTGGCGGAGGCCCTTGCGCCGGTTTGGAATGAGGAGAGAACCGCGGTGAATACGGAAATACCTATAGAAGACCCCTTGTTTGGGTGGCTCAAGGGCACGGTCTACATCCCGCCCGGTGTGGATCTTACGGAGCCCGTGGACGCGGACTGGGAAGAGGAGTGGCTCAAGAAGTGGGACGAGAAGCTGAAGGAGCCCGGCTGGGAACAGTTCAAGCCCAAGAATGAGTGAGCGGCCGTCTCCGTTGCTGCTAGACACCCATACCGCGCTTTGGGTCAGCAGCGGGGCTCGGATCGCTGCCGTCGCGCGGGATGCCTTGCAGCAAGCGTATGCGGCGGGTGTCCCGAGATACGTCTCCCTCATGACAGCCTGGGAAGTCGGGATGCTCGAGTCGAAGAACCGTCTCGGCCTCTCGGTCCGGCCAGAGATCTGGTTCGAGCGGTTACTTCAAGCACCCGGCTTCTATCTCGCCGATCTGACGGCGGACATTCTCATCGGCTCCTCGTTCCTGCCGGGCTCGCCGCCGAAGAATCCTACGGACCGCATCATCGCCGCGACCGCCCGGGAAGGCGGCTACCGGCTGGTCACCAGGGACCGGGAGCTACTGGCGTACGCCGCGGAGGGGCACCTCCAGGCGATCCCCTGCTA
>CAZPYZ010000105.1:5123-10007 GCA_964590215.1 uncultured Dehalococcoidia bacterium
CAGAAGTCCGGCGGTTCTACGCCCTGGCGTTTGAGGGCCGACCGGGCATCATAGAGGGGTTTGTACAGGCAGCCGGCGACGAGGTCCCTCAGGCCATATTGGTCCACGAAAGACCAGCGGATGCCGTTTCCGGACCACAGGTAGAGCCGGTGGCCGTTAGCGGCCAGGCGTTGCAGGACTTCCCGTGCGCCGGGGCGCAACTCACCGTTCTCGCTCAGCAGTGTGAGGTCGACATCGAAGAAGATCCTCATGGCCTGGGAAGCTCGGACGGAGCGAGAGGCCGGCCGGCTGTCGCCTTCTTCTCCGCAAGATCGGCAAGGGCCTGATCCCCGATCCCCAACAGGTTCCCAACACTTCTCGGTTGTGCTCCCCGAAGCCGGGGCCGGCGCCGGTGACAACCGGGGTGCGGGACAGTTGAAAGCCATATCGGGGATACCACGCCTGTCCCGCCTCGGGCAACTCGACCTCCTGGATGAACCCTCGCTCCCGATAGTGGGGGTCCTCTGCGATGTCCTTCGTCGTAAGGGCCGCTGCCGCGTTCACGCCTGCGGCCTGGAGACGCCGCGTTAGGACCAAGGCCTCCTGAGTTCCCGTCCAAGCCGTGAGGTGCCGGTCCAGGGCATCCTGGTGTTTGAGGCGGCCGGCGGCTGTACTGAAACGTTCCTCCTGCGCCCAGGGAGGGTCCCCCATGGCATGACGGAGCGAGGCCCATTCCTCGTCTGAACCGACGGCGATTGCGATCCACCGGTCTTCACCACGGCAGGGATACATTCCGTGAGGCGCCGTAGAGGGATGGCGGTTCCCGATGCGCATCTGCGTCCGCCGATTCATGGCGTAGTCCATCATGGGCTCGCCGATCATCTGGAGGGCGCCCTCCCGCAGGGCGACTTCGATGCGCTGCCCTCTACCAGTGCGCCGGCGGTAGTGAAGGGCGGCCATGATAGTGAAGGCGGCCAACAACGCGGCGTTGTAGTCCGTTACGTAGTTGCCGGGCTTGAGGGGCGGGCCGCCGAGATAGCCGGTCAAGTCGGCAAGGCCGGTCATCGCTTCGATGCCGGGCCCGAAGGCGGTGCGGTCCCGCATGGGGCCGGTGCTGCCGAAGCCGGGCATGGAAACCACGATGATGTCCCGGTTCGCCTGCCTCAGCACGTCATACTCCAGGCCGAGATTCGGCATCACCCGGGGACTGAAGTTCTCCATCACCACGTCGCTGAGGGCGACCAGCTCCAGGAATGCCTGTCTGGCCTGCTGCACGGCCAGGTTGAGGGTGATTCCTTTTTTGCTGCGGTTGAGGTCGAAAAACCAGTTGCTGCGATTCCAGGGGCGGTCCTCGGCGCCCCCCGCTGCCATGGGGAGGGCATCGGATACATCCCGGCGGGCGATCAGGTGCTCGATCTTGATGACCTCGGCGCCCAGATCTCCCAAGACTCCCGCGCCGACGGGTCCGGCGACGACGATGGTGAGGTCGAGGATGCGGACCCCGGCCAGAGGGCTACGTGAAACCACAGATTTCACAGGTGGACACAGATTATCGCTCAATGGCAACGCGGCTGCGTCGTTGCGTCGTTGGTGTCAGAGGACATGTTGCTCCCGGAGGCGGCCCAACTCTTCCCCGCTCAGGCCGAGCCTGTCGCAGTAGAGCTCTTCGTTATGCTCACCTGGCAGGGGGGCCCGTGCCATTCGCCAGGGGGCGGCTTGCGGACGGACAGGGGGTCCCACGTGGGCCACCCGCCCGACCCCGGGATGGTCCAGCTCCACCAGCATGCCCCGGGCTATCAACTGTTGGTCCTGGAACAGCTCTGCGACGTTCAACACCTCGGTAAAGGGGTGTCGCAGCTCCTGGGCCCGTTCCACGACTTCTTTTCGGTTGTGTCGGGCGAGCCAGGGGAGGCAAAGCTCATCGAACTCGTCGGCGTGTCCCATGGGCTCCGACCACAGGTCCGGGCCGGCCAGCCTGGGCTCCTCCATCAGGAGGGCGAGGAGTTGGGGATCCGAGGGAGCAAAGTGAACATGAACGTGGCCGTCCTTACATGGGAGAGTGACCGAGGGGTACTGGTACTTCGGGTTGAAGTTCAGGTTGCGGGTGCCCGCCCGCCTGTAGACGACGCCGAGGTTCAGGTAGGGGGCCATGGCGCCGTGGGCGAAACAGGCGGCCTCCACGATGGCAACGTCGACCAATTGGCCCAGGCCTGTCGCGTCCCGGTACATCAGGGCGGCCATAGCGCCGGTGGCGGCGTGGAGGCCCCCCTGGTACTGGGCCAGGTTGAAGTTGGGCCGGAGGGGTTCCCGGTCGGAATTGCCGGTCAGGTGCGCAAAGCCAGACATCGCGAAGGCGGTGAACTCGCTGGCTCTGTAGTCCCGGTACGGGCCCGTCTGGCCGTACCAAGAGACGGCAACCTGGATGAGGTCCTCCCGCGTCAGGGTTGGCCAGGGCCTTTCGCCGATAACGAGGTCCGCCTGCTCTGCCAGACGATGGAGGAGAGCCACGCCCGCTTCTGTGGTCGCGTCCAGGGTGATGCTCTTCTTGGCGGTGTTGAGGTGCAGAAACTCCGGAAGGGCGTTGCGCACCGGGTCTGCAGGAGGGGGCTGGACCTTGATGACCTCGGCTCCCAGCCCCGCCAAGAGCTTGCCGCAGTATGGCCCTGCCACCCCCTCCGCCAGCTCCAGCACCACCAGGTCGCCGAGCAACCCCTCCCCCATCCCCATCAGGGAACCACAGATTCCACAGATTTCTCAGATTCTTGATTTACGAATCTCTTGTATTCCAGGGAAGAGGTGCCGAAGTTCAAGAGAAGGCCGACTTGAAGCCCAGTCGTCTTCAAGTAGTTGATGAGTTGAGCATCTTCGATCCGGGTCAGTCGCTCTATCGCCTTCAGCTCAACGAGCAGCGAACTATAACACACGAAGTCCACGCGGTAGGTTGTGCCAAGGCGCTGACCTTTGTAGAAGACCGGCAGCTCCACCTCACGCTTCCAAGGAACGCCTCGATTAGTGAGTTCAAGGGCGAGGGCTTCTTGGTAGACCGCTTCCAAAAAGCCTTTTCCGAGGGTTGCATGGACTTCCATCGCTGACCCAATAATCGCGTAGCTTCGGGGTCGCGATCCCTACTAATCTGTGCCATCTGTGAAATCTGTGGTTTCACGCCAGCGCGTCGAGGTCGGAGGTAGCGGCGGCGGAGAGGAGATCCCTGGCCATGATGATCCGTTGCACCTCGGAGGGCCCTTCGCCGATGCGCCGGATGCGTAGCTCCCGGTACCAGCGTTCCAGGGGGAGGTCCTTGGTGACCCCGGCGCCGCCGTGGATCTGGATGCTGCGGTCCACGACGCGCCCGGCTGCCTCGGTGGCGAACACTTTCGCGGCGGCCGCCTCGAAGCGGAACGGCTTGCCCCGGTCTGCTCGTTGAGCCGCATGAAGGGTCAGCCAGCGGGCGCAGCGCAGGTCCAGCTCGTTGTCCACGATCATCCACTGGATGGCCTGGCGGTTCGCGAGCACGTCGCCAAAGGTCTCCCGGTGCTTTGAGTACTCGATAGCCATCTTCTGGGCCGCCACTGCAACCCCGATGCCGGCGGCGGCGTAGGGGATCCGGTTCAGGCTCAGATACTCGTTGGCCAGGGCGAAGCCTTTCCCTTCTTCACCCAGCACGTTCGTGCCCGGCACACGCATGTCGTCGAAGGCTAGCTCTGTGGTGTAATCCGAGCGCAGCACGTGGACCAGGCGTTTGACGATAAACCCCGGGGTATTCGTGTCCACGATGAAGCAGGTAATACCCTGCCGCCCTACCTGGGGATTGGTTCGGGCGAAGACGAGCCCGAAATCTGCACGATCCGCCCAGGAGCTGAACATCTTCGAGCCATTGATGATCCAGCCGTCACTGTCCTTGACGGCCTTGGTCTGGATGGCGCGGGCCGGATCCGATCCGCCGCTCGGCTCGGTCAAGCCGAGAAACCAGCGTTTCTCGCCGCGGATAACAGGCCAGAGGTACTCCTCCTTCTGCGGCGCGGTCCCGAAGTAGAGCTGGGGTGGCGGTTCGATGCCGAAGACGTCATAGCAGGGGTGATAGAGCCCGGCCCGGTGCTGCGCCATCTCCTCTGTCACCAGGGTTCGGGTGACAACGTCGACGCCAGGCCCGCCGTATTCCTTCGGCACTCCCATCTGGTAGAGGCCCATCGACTGGGTCATCGCCACCAATCGGTCACGATGCTGCTGCGGAAGTTCATAGGCGTCCGGGTCCAGCTCCCGCTCCAGGGGAATAATCTCGTCCTGCACGAAGCGGCGGACGGCGTGGACGATCATCCGCTGTTCGTCGGTGAGGTGGAGGTCCATGGTCAGGCCCTGATGCGAGAAAGGGACTCGGCCTCCTCGGGCAGGGCCCAGCCGGGGGCGTCGGGGTGCTGCAGGGCCGCCAGGAGGTCGCGACCCAGGAAGCGATAGGCCCGTCCCAGCTTGCGGCCGGTGAGGACGCCACGTTTGATCCAGCGGCGGGCCGTAGCGTCACTGATTTTCAGGAGCTGGCAGGTGTCCTGAAGGGTGTAGACGGCTCCGGGGAGGATTTCCTGGGGCATTTCTACGGCTGGGTTTGCGGTCACTGGCTGTCCTTAGCGCTCGCTGTCCGGTCAACGACGGTCATTGGTGGAATCTGTTTTGGAAAAAAAGGTTTTCGCACACCAGAGGCGGTTTCCCAGCACGACGTTCGTGAGATAGGGAAGCCCGATGAATTGGTGGACGGCGATCCCTTGGTTAAGTATAGAACTTACGTTCTGGGTTGTCAACAGGTATCGGCGTTCCGTAATCCCTCACCTACAGGCAGGCGCACGAACGAAATTCCGCAGCCAATGGCTCGTCCTTCGACAAGCTCAGGATGAGCGGAGGTGAGGGATCAGGGGC
>CAZPYZ010000106.1:0-10006 GCA_964590215.1 uncultured Dehalococcoidia bacterium
ATGGCCCAGGTGCTGCAGCGCCTTGGGTCGAAACACGCCCTCGTCGTTCACAGCGACGACGGCCTGGACGAGATCAGCATCTGCGCCCCCACTCGGGTGTGGGAGGTGAAGGACGGAACCCTCCGGGAGTCACGGATAGTTCCCCAGGGCTTTGGGTTGACACCAGCACCTCGAGAGGCGATCAGGGGCGGTACCCCGGCTGAGAACGCGGCAACGATGCGGACCGTGCTCTCCGGGAAACTGCCTCCGCTGACAGATATGGTTGCTCTGAACGCGGCTGCCGCGCTGGTCGCTGCCGATCTGGTGCCGGACATCGAGGCGGGCCTGGGCACGGCGCGCACAGTCCTGGCCGACGGCTCGGCGCTGGCCAAGCTGGATGGCCTTATCAAGGTAACCCAGAGCTTTGGCTAACCATTTGACTTTCTCAAAAGCGGGGGTCTTTCCCACGCCGCATCGGATCGGCGGACCGCAACGACGGGCCCAGCAATGATCCGCACCGCCTCGATCCTGGACGAGATCGTCGCCCATACGCGAAACCGCCTCCCCGAGGCCAAGGAGCGGGAACCTCAGGAGGCCTTGGAACAGCGCATCGAAGAAACGCCCCCAGCGCGGGACTTCGCGGGTGCTCTCAGGACGGGGCGCATTGCGGTCATCGCCGAAGTGAAACGGGCCTCTCCCTCGGCAGGCCTGCTGAAAAAGCGGTTGAACCCGGTCCGTCTCGCCAGCACCTACGCAAGCGCGGGTGCCTCCGCCATCTCCGTGCTCACGGAACCGAAGTACTTCAGAGGCGCGCTGGGCGATCTTTTGTCGGTTAGGGTAGCAAATATAGCTGTACCTCTCCTCAGAAAAGACTTCGTCGTGGACCCATACCAGGTCTATCAAGCCAGGGCCTACGGCGCGGACGCGCTGCTGCTCATCGTCGCCGTGCTCGCGGACACCAAACTAGCGGACCTCCTTGGCCATACCCGGCGCCTTGGGATGGAGGCCCTGGTAGAGGTCCACGACGAGATGGAGGCCGATCGGGCCGTCCGGGCGGGCGCGAAGGTCATCGGCATCAACAACCGGGATCTCCGAGACTTCTCTGTCGATCTGACCACTACCCAGCGTCTTCGCGCGCTCATCCCGAAGGATCGCGTGGTGGTGAGCGAAAGCGGCATCAAGGGTCCGGCCGACATCGCTCGCTTATGGCAGTGGGGCGTAGACGCGGTGCTGGTTGGTGAGTCTCTGGTCATCGCCCAGTCGCCCGCAGATAAGCTCCGGGAACTGTTCGATGTACAGTACCTGGAACAACCGGAGACCCAACCAACCGCCGCGGCCTCTGCGGCCACAAAGGGGGGTGGAGTGTGACCCGCGTCAAGATCTGCGGCATCCAAGAGCCGGAGCATGCCCTGTTGGCGGCACAGGCCGGCGCCGACTTCATCGGTCTGGTGTTCTATCCCCCTGTGTCCCGCTACGTCCCACCTGCCCAGGCCCGGCGCATCGCCGACGCCATTCACGCTCTCGGTGAGGACCGCCCCCAACTGGTCGGCGTGTTCGTGAACCAGACCATCGAAGCCATGGACACAACGGCGGAGTTTTGTGGTTTAGATTTGATTCAGTTGAGCGGTGACGAACCCTGGGATCTCTGCCGGGCCCTCTCGATCCCAACAGTGAAAGCCCTCCGGGTGCGCCCCGGGACCTGTGTGGACGACGTGATGGACGAACTGGATCGCGAGCTCCCGGCTCACCATGGCCTTTGCCTGATGGAATCTCGCGTAGAAGGGCGGTACGGCGGCACTGGCCATCGCATGGACTGGACCATTGCCGCCGCCGCTGCCCGACGGCATCCCTTTTTCTTGTCCGGCGGTCTTGACCCCGAAAATGTGGCCGGTGCCGTCGCCCAGGTCCGCCCCTGGGGCGTCGATGTCTCAAGTGGCGTCGAAACCGATGGGTGCAAAGACGCAGAGAAGATCGAAGCGTTCATACGAGCGGTGAGGGGTGCTGAATGAGCGAGGCAGGACACAGCATGACTGCCACCGCAGCTTACTCAAACCTCCCTGATACCGCCGGCCACTTCGGCCCCTACGGCGGCAAGTTCGTGCCCGAAACCTTGATGGCTGCCCTGGCCGAGCTGGAACAAGCCTACGAGCGAGTGAAACAAGACGAGGGCTTCCAGGCAGAGTTAATCCGCTGGCATAAACACTACACCGGCCGGCCGACGCCCCTTTACCATGCTCCCCGTCTCACCGCCGAGGCGGGCGGGGCCCAGATCTACCTGAAACGGGAGGACCTGGCTCATACCGGCGCCCACAAGATCAACAACGCCCTCGGGCAGGGCCTCCTGGCCAAACGCCTTCGAAAGCGGCGCATTATCGCCGAGACCGGCGCTGGTCAGCACGGTGTCGCCACGGCCACCGTCTGCGCCGTCCTCGGCCTGGATTGCGTCGTGTACATGGGCGAGATCGATATCGAGCGCCAGAGCCTCAACGTCTTTCGAATGAAGCTCCTCGGCGCGGAGGTCCGCCCCGTCGGCAGCGGCAGCCGCACCCTCAAGGATGCCATTAACGAGACCATTCGGGACTGGGTCACCAACGTCGAGACCACCCACTATATCCTGGGCAGCGTCGTGGGGCCCCACCCCTATCCCATGATGGTGCGGGACTTCCAGTCCGTGATTGGAGTAGAGGCCCGGGCCCAGGTACTGGAGCAAACCGGCCGGTTGCCGAACTGCGTGGTGGCCTGCGTCGGTGGCGGCAGCAATGCTATGGGCATCTTCCATCCCTTTTCGGGCGATGCCTCTGTGCGCCTGGTGGGCGTTGAGGCGGCTGGCCATGGCTTGCATACCGGGGAGCACGCCGCGACTCTCGTTGCCGGACGCCCTGGGGTCCTTCACGGCGCCGCCTCCTACCTGCTTCAAGACGAGTGCGGGCAGATCAGGGAGACCCACAGCATCTCCGCCGGCCTGGATTACCCCGGCGTGGGCCCGGAGCACGCTTACTACAAGGACACCGGTCGGGCGGAGTACGTTTCGGCGACGGATGAAGAGGCGCTGGAAGGGTTCAAGGCCCTCTGCCTCACCGAGGGCATTATCCCAGCCCTGGAGCCAGCCCACGCGGTCCACGTGGCCATGCGGCTAGCTGGGGAGATGCGGCCCGACGAGATCCTCGTGATTAACCTCAGCGGCCGCGGCGACAAGGACATGCACACGGTCGCCGAGGCGCTGGGGGTACGCTTGTAAGGGCAACCGTGATGCGTGATGGGTCGTGATACGTGATGAGTGGCGCCCAATAGGTGCCCTGGCCCGCACGTGCCTACCACGTATCAGGCATCACGTATCACGCAGCCCCTAGCCCTGCCCCAACCTGCCCAGCACTGCGCGCAGCCCCGCGAGGTTCCGGTCGAATTCCGGGTCCCAGGTGGTGCTCAGCTCAATGAGGCTGCTGCCGATCCCCTGGCCCCGCAGCCAGCCGTTCATAGCGCCGGTGACCCGGTAACCCAGGATCCCGCCCCCGCCGGGCCGTCCCCCGCCGCCGCCAGCTGTGGGCCGGCGGAAGCCGCTGGCGCTTGAGTAGAGCCACGCCAGCTCTTCCTGGATCCCCTCGCCACCGCCGAACATGAACCCGCCCTGGCTGTGATAGTTGACGACATAGAGCGGTCTGGTCCACCAGAGGTAATCGGCCAGGGCCCGGTTCTCCTGCTCCGAGAGCGGCTCCGGCCCACCCAGCCCGGGCCGATAGCGTCCGTTAGAGTCGTACGCGTCGGGTTGCCACCCCACGCCCGGCCAGTTACGGTTCGGGTCAACCCCGCTCAGGAACTGGCGGGAGTCCGTGGCGAGGCCATCGGGGTTCCCCTCCGGCATGATGTCCAGCGCCACGTTGGACGGGACCTCCCATGGGTTGGCGTCCAGGTGGGCCATGAGCCCCCGCACCAGCTCGGCGGTGTTGGCTTCAGGCCCGCCGTGATGAGCGCCCAGGATGAAGAGGCGGTGGGGAGCGCCGCCGTTGCCGTAGTGGTGTACCACCAGCGGCAGTCCACCTTGGGAATACCCCAGGACAGAGGTGGGGGCGTTACTCTGCGACAGAGGGTTCCAGCGCATCCCGAGGGCCGTGCCGGCGGCCGCCGTCATTCCGGCGGCGCGGAGGAACGAACGGCGCGAATGCTGGGGCTTCATAGCTCTATGGTACCATCAACCCTTGGTGACGCCCGCCAGTTTCCCGATGCTCTCCACCCTGACGCTGCTACCCTTCGCGGCGGCTGCCCTCCTTCTTCTTATTCCTGAGCGACGCCCGTCCGCAGTGCGTGGGGTCGCCACCGTCTCCGGCGCGCTCCTATTGCTCCTTTCGCTCGCCGCCTTCGCAGGATACGACCACGTGGCTGGCGGCTTCCAGATGGAGGAGCGCTACCCGTGGCTTCCCCAGCTCGGGATCAGCCTGCACCTCGCGGTCGACGGACTGTCGGTGCCTATGGTCCTGCTTACCGGCATCGTCATCTTCTGCGGCGTCCTCGTGTCCCTCAAGATGACGAGCCGTATCAAGGACTTCTTCATCCTCCTCTTTGTCCTGGTCGGTGGGGTCTATGGGGTGTTCGTCTCCCTGGACCTCTTCTTCCTCTTCTTCTTCTACGAGGTCGCGGTCTTGCCGATGTACCTCCTCATCGGGGTCTGGGGCGCCAGCAGCGATTTTGGCACTTTCCTGCGGCCCAAGGAATACGGGGCGATGAAACTTACCCTCTACCTGGTGGCGGGCAGCGCGCCGGTGTGGGTCGCCCTCATCGCCGTGTTCCTGGACGCGGGTGTGGTGAGCTTCGACCTACTCGACCTAGCCCAGGTGCCCTACAAGCGGGATTTCCAGACGCTGTTCTACCCCATGCTCATGATCGGCTTCGGCGTCCTCGCCGGGCTCTGGCCCTTTCACACCTGGTCGCCGGACGGCCACGTGGCGGCGCCGACCGCGGTGAGCATGCTCCACGCTGGCGTCCTGATGAAGCTGGGCGCCTACGGGATCATTCGGGTTGGGATGACCCTCTTACCCGAGGGCGCGGTGGCCTGGACTCCGCTGCTGCTCGCGCTGGCAACGGTAAATGTCCTCTACGGCGCGGTGTCGGCCATGGGCCAGCGGGACCTGAAGTACGTTATCGGCTACTCCAGCGTCAGCCACATGGGCTACGTCCTCATGGGCTTCGCTTCTCTCTCTGTCATCGGCATGAACGGCGCCGTGCTGCAGATGTTCTCCCATGGCATCATGACCGCCCTCTTCTTCGCCCTGGTGGGCTCGGTCTACGACCAGGCACACACGCGGGAGATAGGCGTCTTCGGAGGCCTGGCCCGGCGCATGGCCGTCGTCGCCGCGTTCTTTGCGGTGGCTGGCTTCGCCTCATTGGGCCTCCCCGGCCTCAGTGGCTTCGTGGCTGAGTTCCTGGTCTTCGTTGGCCTGTTCCAGACGGTTCCGATCTTTGGCGTCCTCGCAGTCCTGGGAGCGGCCATCACCGCGGTCTACATCTTGCGGCTGCTGGCGACCGTCTTCTTTGGGCCTCTGAACCCCCGCTGGGAGGGGTTGCGGGACGCCAGCCGGCCTGAGGCCCTCGCCATGGCCGTCCTCGTGTTCACCCTCATCGGTGTCGGTCTTTTGCCCGGCCTGATCATGCCCGCCATCACCAGCGGGGTAACGCCGCTGATGGCCCGCGTGTTGGGCGCGTGAATTTCTCTCTGGTCGTCCCGGAGCTGTTGCTAACGGCTCTCACCTTTGTCATCCTCGTTGCCGACCTCTTCGTTCCAGCAGAGCGTAAGCAAGTCCTGGGTTATCTGAGCGCCGCCTTCCTGGGGCTCGTCGGGGCGGTGGCCGCGGTGCAACTCGACCTGGGCGGGCTCTACGGCGGCCTCTACCTAGTGGACCTCTACACGTACTTCTTCCGGATCTTCTTTCCCCTCACCGCCGCCTGCATCGTCCTCCTCTCCCTGGGCTACGTACGGCTCCGGCTGATGTATCCCGGGGAATACTACGGGCTCATCATGATCGCCGCCCTCGGCATGGTCCTCATGGCAGGAGCAGCGGAGCTCATCACTGCCTACATCTCCCTCGAACTGCTGAACTTCACCCTGTATACCCTGGCCTCCTACGACCGTCGGGACCCCCTCTCCAACGAGGCCGGGCTCAAGTACATCGTCCTCAGCATTCTCGCCTCGGCCCTCTTGCTCTACGGCCTCGGCTATCTCTATGGGCTGACGGGGGAGACGTCGTACCGGGGCATCGCGGCCGCCTTGGAGGCCGCGGAGTACGGCGGGACGGCGGGTCTGGTCGTGGGGATGGTGCTCATCACCGCTGGGGTCGGCTTCAAAGTCGCGGCCGTGCCCTTCCACTCCTGGACCCCCGACGTTTACCAGGGCGCTCCCACCCCGGTGACCGCGTACATCTCAGTAGCCTCAAAGGCGGCCGGCTTCGCCCTGGTGATCCGGCTGTTCGGCACCGCCTTCCTGCCTGAGATCAACAGCTGGGGGCCCCTGGTCGTTGTTCTGTCGGCCGTCACTATGACCTTTGGGAACCTGGTCGCTATCCAGCAACGAAACATCAAACGGCTGCTGGCCTACTCCAGCATCGGGCAGGTCGGGTATGTGCTGATGGGCGTGGCGGCTATCTCTCAACTGACCGCAGGGGCCATGGTGTTCCACCTGGTGGGCTACGCGATCACGAACCTGGCGGCCTTCCTCTGCGTCATCCTCTACCAGAACCTGACGGGAGAGGAGCAGATGGAGGGGTACGCGGGACTGGCTCAAAGGGCCCCCTTCGTAGCTCTGTCTCTGGCTATTGCACTCTTCTCGCTGGCCGGAATGCCCCTCTTCGCGGGCTTCACCACCAAGTTCTATCTGTTCACCGCGGTTGCGGCGGAGGGCTACCTCTGGCTGGTTGCGCTCGCCGTCACCAACAGCCTGGTGTCCCTCTACTACTACTTGAAAGTGGTCCGTCAGATGTATATCGAAGCGCCCAGAGAGGAGGGCCGCCTCTCCATCCCGGCTGGCCCCCTGGGAACGTTGGCCGTTCTCGTCGCCCTCGTCTTTCTGGTCGGGATTTACCCTGCTCCATTGGTAGGCATTATCGATACCGCGGTACGATCGCTGGGATTGCCGCTGTAAGACCCTTGGCCTCGGTCTCGGCGCCATCGCTGCCTCGGTGAGTCTTGTCAGCGGCGGCCGTCGCGAAGGGTTGCCGGGATAAGTTCGATCCCTCGCTGTATCTCCGTAAACGATCCTCCCGTGCGTTGAGAGCAGGGAAGGCCCTTGCCGCCCTGGTGGGCCTGCTCCTGGCAGGGGCGGCCGGCACAATTTGTGCCATCCTTGCGCCCGGCACGCCGCCAGGACCACGACCCATCCCACCCGGTGGTCTGCACCTCTACTTCCTCAACGTGGGCCAAGGGGACGGCGCCCTCCTGGTCACGGCTGACGGCGTCACCGCGCTCGTCGATGGAGGCGACACCAACAGGGGTCCGGAGCTGGTGAAGTGGCTGCGCTCCATCGGGATCCACCAGATCGACTGGATCATGCCCAGTCACCCTCACCGCGACCATATTGGCGGTCTTAACGACGTGCTGGAACAGCTTCCCGTCCGCGCCGCCCTCGTCTCGAGCCAGACGGGGACCACGCCAGCCCACCGTCGCCAGATGGAGCTGTTGCGGGAGAAGCAGGTCCCGGTGACCGTTGCCCGTGAAGGGGTAGTTCTGGGGTTGGGTGCGACTGTAACTGCCACCGTCCTCAATCCTCCACCTGAGCTTCTGGTCACCAACGAGCCCGTGGAGGACAACAGCGTCTTGCTTCGTGTGTGTACCGAGGGGGCATGCGCACTCTTTACGGGAGACATCGGCGATCAGGGGGAACGAACACTGCTGGAGCGATACAGCCGCAGCCCTGAGACCCTACGGAGCCAGGTGCTGAAGGTGAGCCACCACGGCGCCGCCGAGCCGAACAATCCGACGCTGCTGGCCCTGGTTAAGCCCGAAGTGGCGCTGATCGGGGCCGGAGCGGCCAACGGCTACCGACATCCTACCCAAAGGGCCCTCGACCGCCTTACCGCGTCGGGGGCGACAGTGTACTGCACTCACGTGGACGGCACCATCCTGGTGGAGTTGACTCCGTCCAGCTACACGGTCGTGCCGATGCCGAACGTCGTCATCGGGGCGACCACGGGTGGCAACCTCGTCAAGCACCCGGACCTGCGCCCCGGCCCGTGCAAGGCGGGAGGGCTATGATCTTGCCGGGCTGCGCAGGTGGGCAGCCCGACTGGGGAGTGCAGGCATCCCTTCGACTCCGCTCAGGGCGGGCCTGCATGCCCCCTCCGCCTGTCCCGGGCAGCCTGGAAGGCTGCACTCCCAGGGGTAGGGTCAGCGCTCGGCCATAGTCTGGCCGCCTCCGGTCCGGTTGTTCTCCGGCTGGCGTCCCCCTGCAACCGCCGATTGACGCTCTGGTGGCTGGGCGCTAACCTCGTTGCCGTAGAACACCGCCAGGTTCTTCGGGGGCTGACTCGTGAGCGCCGCGAAGGGCCCACACTGGACAGCGCCGGAGGTCATCAAATGCGACCCCAACGAATGAAGTTCGGTATTTTCCTCGCTCCCTTTCACGACCCCCGCGATAATCCCACCCTTGCCATCCACCGGGACCTGGAGCTGGTCCAACTGCTGGACGATCTGGGGTACGACGAAGCGTGGATTGGGGAGCACCACAGCGCGGGTTGGGAGACCATCGCCTCCCCGGAGGTATTCATCGGCGCCGCCGCGGAACGGACCAGGCACATCCGGCTGGGCACCGGCGTGGTCAGTCTGCCGTATCACCACCCCCTCATCGTCGCCGATCGCATGGTCTTCCTGGACCACCTCACCAGAGGCCGGGCCATGTTCGGCGTGGGGCCCGGCGCGCTGGTGTCCGACGCCTATATGATGGGGATTGACCCGCCGTCCCAGCGGCCCCGGATGGAGGAGTCGCTGGGCATGATCATCCGGCTCATGACGGAGGACGATCCCATCACCTACAAGAGCGACTGGTTCGAGCTGAACGAGGCGCGGCTGCAGTTGCGGCCGTACACGGTGCCCCACATGGAGATGGCCGTCGCTGCCGTCCAGTCACCCGCAGGGATGGTGGCGGCCGGCAAGCACGGTATCGGGGTGCTCTCCTTCAGCATCCCTAGGGGCGGTGGAGGGCTCACTGCGGTCAACGAGTTCTGGCAGATCGGAGCGAAGACGGCGGGCGAATTCAGAAAGGAGTTTCGCCGCGAGGACTGGCGCGTCGTCATGCATGTCCACCTTGCCGACAGCAGGAAAGAAGCCATTGAGCAGGCCCGCAAACAGTCGGGGCGCTATCAGCGGGACTACTTTGAGCGCACCGTCGGCCTCCCTCCGCCTCCCTTCGATGGCCCCGACGATGAGGTTATCGATTACATGACCGAAAATAAGCTCTGGTGTGTGGGCACGCCCGACGACATGGTCGCGCGCATCGAGGAATTGCTGGAGGGGACCGGTGGCTTCGGTGGCGTCATGGTGCAGGCGACGGAGTGGGCCAGCCGGGAGCAGGTGTTCCACTCCTACGAACTGCTGGCAAGGTACGTGATGCCGCGGTTCCAGCGCTCCCTGGAGCGGCTGGACACCTCCATGGCCTGGGCACAGCAGAAGCGTGGGGAGTTCGAGGATCTAAGGGCGAAGGCCATCGATCAGGCCAAAGCGAGTTATGCGGCGCGACAGGGAGCCTAAACCAAGAGGTTGGTTATCCAACTGAAGCTTGCCCTGAGCGGAGTCGCTCCGCCGCCCGCGCAAACCCTTCCACAGCGCCCTTAAGCACCCACTCTTCCACGCTGTAGGAAATCCTGAAGTAGCCGGGCGCGCCGAAGCCGCTGCCGGGGGTTACCAGGACGTTGTGGCGCTGTAGCTCCCGCACGAAGGCCACATCGTCCACGATGGGACTGCGAGGGAAGATGTAGAACGCGCCCTTCGGAACCACCATGGAGTAGCCCAAGGCGGTGAGGTGTTCGACCAAGTAGTCCCGCCGATACCG
>CAZPYZ010000107.1:0-10004 GCA_964590215.1 uncultured Dehalococcoidia bacterium
AATCACGCCGCGGCCCAGTCGGTGCGAGAGGCGATCGACTAATAGCTGGCGACGAGGGACTCCTCCTCTGAAGGGAGGTTCCGCTTTATCAGCTCCAGCTTCTCCAGCGCCATCCCGGCACCCACTGCGACACACCTGAGCGGGTCCGGGGCTGGATAACACGGCACACCGCTCTCTTGGGCGATGAGCTCATCTAACTTTCGCAGCAGCGCTCCGCCGCCAGTCAGGACGATCCCCTGATCGATGACGTCGGAGGCCAGTTCCGGGGGCGTGCGCTCCAGCACATATTTCACCGATCCCAGGATCTGTCCCACGGGCTCGGCGATGGCCTGAGTGATCTCCGTCGACGTCAGGGTGATGGTGCGCGGTAGCCCCGTGACTTGATCCCGGCCCCGGGCCTGGCAAGTGAGCTCTTCGTCAAGCGGGAGGGCGCTTCCTACCTCCAATTTGATGGTCTCTGCCATCCGGTCTCCGATGGTGAGGTTATGCCGCCGCCGGACGTACGCCATGATCGTGTCGTCCAGCTTGTCCCCTGCGGTCCTGACAGACTGCGAGACGACGACCCCGTACATCGAGATCACTGCCGCCTCGCTGCGGCCACCTCCTATATCCACCACCATGTTGCCTCGAGGCGATCCCACCGGAATGCCCGCTCCCAGGGCGGCCGCGAGGGGCTCTGGCACTAGGTGCGCTGGCCGTCGCGCTCCGGCCTGTTCCGCCGCGTCCCGGACGGCCCGTTGCTCGACGCTGGTTGCCCCCGCGGGAATGCAGATGACCACCTCAGGACGGGAGAACCGAAGCCGCCCGCAAACTCTCGCGATGAAGTACCGCAACATCGCCTCGGTGATCATGTAGTCTGCGATGACACCTTCCCGCATGGGACGGATGATGGAGATGCCGTCGGGGCTACGGCCCAGCATGCCCCGGGCTTCGTTTCCTACCGCCACGATCCGGTTCTCCCGGGTGGCGAGGGCGACTACTGAAGGCTCGTTGACCACGACGCCCCGGCCCTTCTCGTACACCAGGACGTTGGCTGTCCCCAGATCGATGCCAATCCGTTTCACGAACAAGTCAATGCTCCCGCTTGGTCTTGAGTCTCTGGTCTTTGGTCTCTTGTCTCGGGCCCCGGGGTTGTGAGAGACGAGAGACCGAAGACACCGGGCTGGAGACACGTTCGATCTCTGCCCCCAACCCCCTCAGCTTATCGTCCAGGTGGTCGTACCCTCGTTCCAGGTGCCAGATATCGGCCACACGGGTCGTTCCGGCGGCTTTGAGCCCTGCCAGTACCAGCGCCGCTCCGGAGCGAATATCCAAGGCACGTACGCCACTGCCGATGAGAGGACTGGGACCGCTGATGATGGCGGTTTGGCCGGCAACGACGATCTCGGCCCCCATCTTCCGGAGCTCGGAGACGTACAGGAGGCGGTTATCGTACACGCGCTCGTAGAGCGTGCTGACACCCCTCGCCTGCGTCAACAAGGTACCCATAGCTGCCTGCAGGTCAGTGGCGAAGCCCGGGTAGGGGAGGGCCTGCACGCTCACCGCCTGGAGTTCCCCTCGGCAACACACCCGCATGCTGTCGTGTCGCGTTGTGACCTCTGCCCCCGCCTCCCGCAGTTTCCAGATTAGCGCATCGAGGTGCTCGGGCTGCACCGCCTCCAGGGTGGCATCGCCCTCGGTAATCGCGGCGGCGACGGCGAAGGTCCCTGCCTCGATACGGTCCGGGATGATAGGGTGTCGCGCCCCATGGAGTTCCGGCACCCCCTCGATCTCGATGGTGTTGCTCCCTGCGCCATGGACCTTTGCACCCATTGCGTTGAGCAGGTCCGCGAGGCACGCGATCTCGGGCTCGGCGGCAGCGTTCTTGATCACCGTGTTGCCCTCTGCAAGCACGGCGGCCAATAGCAGGTTTTCGGTACCCATGTTGCTGGGATAATCCATGAAGATCCGGGCGCCTCGCAGCTTGGGGGCTTGCGCGCAGTACTTGTCGTCCCGGCGGGACAGGTGCGCGCCAAGGGCGTTGAACCCCGCCAGGTGCACGTCCAACGGACGCTGGCCGATGACATCACCCCCAGGCGGGCAGCAGGCCGCTTCGCCGAAACGGCCCAGCAGGGATCCCATCACCAAAAAGCTGGCCCGGTTCTTGACCACGAGGTCGCTGGGCGCTGCTGTTGTGTGAATCTGGGAGGCGTTGCACCGCAGCGTGCCTGGGCCTGCCCATTCCACGGTTCCACCGAGGGCTTCCACGATGGACCCCATCACGTCAACATCCTCGATTTCAGGGACGTTGTCGAAGGTGCAGTCGTCTGCGGTGAGGAGAGCGGCTGCAATGGCGGGGAGGACGGCGTTCTTCCCACCGCTTATCCGGACACGGCCAGAGAGGCAGACGCCGCCCTTGATCGAAAAGTACTCGTCAGCCAAGGCTATGTTACTCCGCACTCACCCTGAGCACGGCGAAGGGTGAGCCATCAGCCTGGTCAAGCGCCTGGAGTCGAGGAAGGAACTCCTCCACCGCGCCGGCGCGCGACCCGCAACCTGGCCTGCGCCAGGCGCAGCGCCGCCTCCGCCCTGATGAGATCTTCCTCCATGGGGTGCAGGGCGATCTGTTCCGTGGCCCGTTGGCGGGCCTCCTCCGCTCGGTTCACATCGATTTCCTCCGCCCGCTCCGCCGCGTCCGCCAGCACTACCACCCGGTCCGGCCGCACCTCCAGAAACCCACCGCCGATGGCCAGAGCGATCTCGTCACCGCCCTTCAGAATGCGTAGCTCACCATAGCTCAGGGTAGTGAGAAGCGGCGCGTGGTGGGGCAGAATGCCCAACTCGCCCTCCACTCCCGGGACGATGACCTCATCCACTTCGTCGGAGAACACCGACCGCTCGGCGGTCACTACATCACAGTGTATGGGCATGGCTCAGCCTACCATGGTTCTCAGGAGGTCCATCAACCGAGGGCACTGCGTCAGCGCCTGCCGCATCGCGGAGAGATCTTCCTGGATCATCATCATTGGGTTGCGCTGGAACATCCCCCGGTGGTTGTAAGAGCAGAAGCGGATGCTGAGGGAGCCATCTTCATATTCCAAGAGCTGGATCGTGGGTTCGGCCCACTCTCCCGCGAAGGTCGCCTCTTCCACGATCTGGCCGCCGCCCCAGTGGAATGAGAACGGGCGCGGGAGTTGCCGTTTCGGGGCGGCAACTGCGCGATCGTCCTCTCGCATCATCGCATCATCGCCTCAACGCCCGCGGTTAGGCCCCCGCGGCCATTCGCTCGCCTTGTTCTCGGGCCATATCGATCGTCCCCACCAGATAAAAGGCCTGCTCCGGCAGGTCGTCGTGCTGGCCTGCCAGGATCTCCTTGAACCCCCGGATTGTCTCCCGCACCGGCACATATTGTCCCGGCCTGCCGGTGAAGGCTTCAGCGACGAAGAAGGGCTGGGAGAGGAAGCGCTGGATCTTGCGCGCCCGGGCCACGGTCTGCTTGTCCTCATCGGAAAGCTCGTCGATGCCGAGAATGGCAATGATGTCCTGCAGGTCTTTGTATCGCTGCAGCACCCGCTGCACTTCTCGGGCCACCATGTAGTGCTCCTCGCCGACCACATTGGGGTCCAGGATCCGGCTCGAGGAGGCCAGCGGGTCCATGGCGGGATACAGGCCTTGTTCGGCGATGGCCCGGTCCAGCACCACCACCGCGTCGAGGTGGCCGAAGGTCGTCGCGACGCCAGGATCCGTCAGGTCATCTGCGGGCACGTAGATGGCCTGGAAGGAGGTGATAGACCCTTTCTTGGTGGAGGTGATCCGCTCCTCCAGGATCCCCATATCGGTGGCAAGGGTGGGCTGGTAGCCCACGGCCGAGGGCATGCGGCCCAGCAGCGCCGATACCTCCATGCCCGCGAGGGTGTAGCGATAGATGTTGTCGATGAAAATGAGGACGTCCCGTCCTTCGACGTCTCTGAAGTATTCGGCCATGGTGAGGCCGGTAAGGCCGATCCGCAGGCGCACACCCGGGGGCTCGTTCATCTGCCCGAAGACGAGGGCGGTCTTGTTCAACACGCCCGATTCTCGCATCTCGTGCCAGAGGTCATTCCCTTCGCGGGAGCGCTCGCCGACGCCGGCGAATACCGAGAGGCCGCCGTGCTCCTCGGCCAGGTTCCGGATCAACTCCGTGTTCACGACTGTCTTGCCCACCCCAGCTCCGCCGAATAGGCCGACCTTGCCGCCTCTGGCCAGGGGTGCGATAAGGTCGATGACCTTGATGCCAGTCTCCAGCATCTGGGCCGTGGTCTCTTGCTCTTCGTAGGTCGGCGCTGGTCTGTGAATGGGCCACCGGTCCTCGCCCTGCACCGCGCCCAGGTTATCCAGGGGCTCTCCCAGGACATTGAAGAGCCTGCCAAGGGTCGATGGGCCCACGGGGACCCTGATAGGCTGGCCGGTATCTACCGCCAGGTCCCCCCGTTTCATGCCGTCTGTGATGTCCATGGACAAGCAGCGCACCCAGTTGTTGCCTACGTGCTGCTGCACCTCGGCGACAAGCTTCTTGTCTCCCGCCATAAAGATCTCGACGGCGTTGTAGAGTGCCGGCAGCTCCTCCGGCGGAAACTCCACGTCTACCACCGTCCCGATCACCTGGGCAACTCTTCCTTCAGCCATAGTGCCTCCGAACTACCCTGCCAGGACCTGCTCGATCCCCACTTTGCCGATAGCGTAATAGTTAGTGCCGGCAAGTGTGCGCTCATCGGCTACGCGCAGGTCCACCAACTTATTGATCGCGTACCAAAACCGTCGTTGCTCGACGGGTGCTTCAGTGTTCCACGGAGCCATCACCAGTTCCCCAGGCTGTCCCGTCTCATGCCATAGCTCAGACAGGCTGTAGGCCTGATCCCCATGGTCCTCCAAGAACCTGGCCAGCTTTCGCATGTCCCGTTCGATTTCAGCGTCAATGCCAAGCTGGAACTGATGCTTTGTGATCGGCATGCTACCGTCCTCCCGAACCCCTGAAACCGATTCCGCTCCTGTACGAATAGTATGTTGAACCAAAGAGATCTTGAGCGGCGACTCGCTGCCTCGTCACAAGGTCCGAAAGTGCTTCTAGCACCGTGCCATCCGGTAGAGCAAGGCCTTGCTCCGCAAGTGCTGAAACAACCTCGGCGGAGGTCAAGGCCAAGTCTGCGTTGGCACGCAACAACTCCAGCACGAGTTGCGGTACTGCATCCTCCGGGCTTTCGAACACACGCCTGCTGATCGGCACTCCATTATCCCTCGAGCGCCGCGGCCCCTCCTACCAGATCCAGGATCTCCTTCGTGATCATCTCCTGCCGCGCCTTGTTGTAAGTCAGCGTCAGGCTGTTGACCATGTCCTTGGCGTTCTCGGTTGCGTTCCGCATCGCGACCATCCGGGCGGACTGCTCGCTTGCCAGGTGCTCCAAGATCGCGTGGTAGACCTGCATTTCGATGTACCGGGGAAGTAGTTCGCCCAGCACGGCTTCCGGGGATGGTTCGTAGATGTATTCGACGTTGAAGAGGGGTTCGACCGGGGCGGGCTCGACAGGGATCAACCGGTGAATGACCGGCCGTTGGACCAGGGTGCTGACGAAGTCAGAGTAGCCGATATAAACCCGGTCGTACTCCCCGTTGGCGTAGTCCTCCATCACCACGCGGGAGATGGGCAGGGTGTCCAAGAGGCTTGGATTGTCCCCCAGTTCTATGAAGACGGCACGCAACTCGCGCCGGGTGCGGGCCATGAAGTCCCTGCCCCGCCGGCCCACCGGGATCACGGCAACGGGCGCCCGCTGCTCGTTGATGAACTCATGGCCCGCGCGATTCATGTTTGCGTTGAGGGGACCACACAAGCCGCGATCTGCACTAACGTGGATATAGGCGACCTTCCTCACCTCTCGTTGCTCCAGCAGCGGATGCGGGGCCTCTCCAATCGGGGAGGCGGCCATGAGGTTCCCCATGACGCCCAGGATCTGCTCCGCGTAAGGGCGTCCCTGGATGCCCCGCTGCTGGGCGCGTCGCATTTTGGAGGCCGCGATCATCGACATGGCATTGGTGATCTTGGCGGTGTTCTGAACGCTCCGGATCCGGCGCCGGATTTGTCTGATGTTTGGCATTGTCAGACTCGGATGCGGGCTACAACATTCGGGTCAATATCCACGTCTTCGTTCTCCGGGTCCAGCTCAATCTTCCAGCGCTGCAGCATGTCCGAGCCGATTATCATGTCGTCGCTCAACTGCTCCACAACATAGAACGTGTAGAAGACAACGACCCCTTTGATCGTCACGTCGAGCGTTGCCTCTTCCTGAGCCTCCACTCGTCTCTCGCCGTCTGCCAACCCAAAAGATCGTGGTGCCGGCAATGGGGCAGAGCCGACCCGGTCCGCGATATCTCTACGCAAGAGCGAGACACCGGAGCCTGAGTCGTAACACGCATGGACGATGGTCTCGCCTCTATTGCCTCGGATTGGCGTCGGTTTGACGATCACACCCTCATTCCCGCTATCGGAACACCATGTACGTCGCCCTGCCGGTCGCGCAGAGCTTTTCATCTTCGTCGTACACCGAGGCCTCCCCTACGACGAGCGTCCTGCCCTTCCTAAGCACCCGGGCCGACACGTACACCTGGGGCGTCAGCACCCCCTCCAGGTAGCTCACGTTCAGCTCCGTGGTCGTGTGCCCCCGGATCTCGGTTCCCACGTCATACACCGTACAAAGGGACGCACCTATCGCCGTGTCGATGAGCGTCGCAACGACGCCCCCATGGAGCGTCTGGTCGTCCCGGTTGATCATCTCCGGCAACACCGTCATCCCCAACCTGCACGCCCCCTCCTCCGCCGACTCCAGCCGCAATCCCCACCACTCCCACAGCCTGCTGCTCTCCCATTCCCGGCGAACGCGGGCCTCGATCTGCGCCGGAGAAAGGGTCACGCCAGCGCGATGGCCTCTATCTCAACCAGCAGCCCTGCCCGCGCCAGAGAGGAGACCTCGACGGTGGTCCGGGCGGGCGGGTCACTGGGGAAGTACGTCCGGTAGACCTCGTTCATCGCCCCGAACTGGCTGATGTCCGTCACGTAGACCGTGCACTTCACCACCTTCTCCATGGACGAACCCGCCGTCTCAACGACCCGCTTGATCCGGTCCAGGCAATACCGGGTCTGCTCCGCCATGTCTTTGCCCAGCACCGCCTGCCCGTTCACCATCGCTTGGCCCGTCTGGCCAGAAACGAAGACGAGCCCCCCGGCCTTGATGCCAGGGGTCAAGGGAACCGCGACGGGTGGATTCCCGGAAGGGTTTATCGGTTGCCGGTCGGCCATGGTGTGTCCTCCTCACTCTATCGGCCAGACGAGAGCGCCCGGGGGGTCCCCGGTCTACGCTACGGCGACAAGCCTCGTCCTATGGGATGGTGGCCGCTACTGCTTTATACTCCTCGATAGCCTGCCGGAGATTTGCCTGCATCTCGTCGTTCATGTTCTGTTGCGCGTCGCAGGTCGCTCGGATCCCCCGCAGGAGGTCCGGGTGGTTGGTGTCCATGAATTTGTGAAAACCCGTTTCCCAAGCCTGCACCCTCGGCACGGGGATGTCATCGAGCAGCCCGTTCACGCCCGCATATAGGATGGCCACCTGCTTCTCTACAGGGACCGGTTGGAACTGAGGCTGCTTCAGGATCTCCGATAGGCGCTGGCCGCGTTCCAGTTGACGCCTGGTGGCAGGATCCAGGTCGCTGGTGCCGAACTGGGCAAAGGCCGCCAGCTCTCGGAACTGGGCCAGGTCCAACCGCAGGCGGCCGGCCACTTGTCGCATTGGACGCCGCTGAGCCGCGCCACCCACGCGGGACACGGAGATGCCGACGTTCACCGCGGGCCTGGTCCCGGCGTTGAAAAGGTCGGTCTCCAGGAATATCTGACCATCGGTGATGGAAATGACGTTGGTGGGGATGTAAGCCGAGACGTCTCCGGCCTGAGTTTCAATGAACGGCAGCGCCGTCAGAGAACCGCCACCATACTCCGGGGCCAATTTTGCCGCGCGCTCCAGCAGGCGGCTGTGGAGGTAGAACACGTCCCCGGGATACGCCTCTCTGCCCGGTGGCCGGCGCAGCAGCAGCGAGATTTGCCGGTAGGCCCAAGCGTGCTTGGAGAGATCATCGTAGATGATGAGGGCGTCTTTCCCCTGGGCCATGAAGTCCTCGCCCATGGCGCAGCCGGTGTAGGGAGCCAGATACTGCAAGGCGGCTGAGTCCGAGGCGTTGGCCGTCACCACAATGGTGTGCTCCATCGCCCCGTACTCTTGGAAGATGGCCACGGTCTGGGCGACCTTGGCCGCCTTCTGGCCGATAGCCACGTAGATGCAGACGAGATCGCCCCCCTTCTGGTTGATGATGGTGTCGATGGCGATGGCGCTCTTCCCTGTCGAACGGTCGCCGATGATAAGCTCTCGCTGACCCCGCCCGATGGGGATCATGCTGTCGATGGCCTTGACCCCTGTCTGCACGGGCGTGTCGACCCCCTTGCGGGTCACCACGTTGGGGGCCACTATCTCGATAGGACGGGTCTTGGTCGTCGCGAGGGGGCCCTTCCCGTCGATGGGCTCGCCCAGGGAGTTCACCACCCGCCCGATGAGCGCCTCCCCCACAGGGACCTCGATGATCCGTCCAGTGAGGCGGACCTCGTCGCCTTCCTTGATGTGGGAGTAGTCTCCCAGGATGATGGCGCCGACGCTCTCCTCCTCCAGGTTCAGGGCGATGCCCATCACGCCGCCGGGAAACTCCAGCAATTCGCTGGCCCGAACATCGCTTAAGCCGTGGATGCGGGAGATGCCGTCGCTGACTTCGACGACGGTACCGGTGTCGACCGCGGTGATCGCGGTTCCGAACTGCTCGATCTGCTCCCGGATGATGGCCGGGATGTCTTCCGCTCGGATGGTCATAGGGCTATCCTCCTCTTTCCGGGGCTGGCGGCATTCTCCTGGCGGGTTCTAGCCCGCCAGCCGCCGACGCATCGCCTCCAACCGCCCCTTGGTACTCCCATCAATCAGCTTGTCCCCGATGCGTACAATGAGCCCCCCCACGATGCTGGGGTCGACTTTCGCCTCCACCTGCACCTGCTTACCCGTCAGGGCTCCCAACTGCCGGAGCAGCGTCTCTTGCTCCGACGGTTGCAACGGGACCGCGGTAACCACGCGGGCGTGCTCAATTCCACGGTGACTATCGTGAATGCGCCGGAACTCGGCCACTATGTCCGGGAGGGAGTCGATGCGGCGCTTCAAAATAAGGAGCTGGGCCAGGTTGCGGGCCAGGGGGCTTGCGCCGGGCAACTGGCCGGCGATGATGGCTTCCTTACGGGCCAGCGGGACCTTCGGGCTTTCCAACACGGCCTTGAAGGCCCGCTGTTCAACGAGCCGTGCCAGCCCTGAGAGTTCCCGCTCCCATTGATCCCAGGTATCGCTCTCTCGGGCCATCTGGGCAACCGCCTCAGCGTATCGCCGCGCCCGCGCGGTTACGGCCACTCTCCGCTGCCTCCCCAGGAAATCAGGAAATCAGGAAGTAAGGAAGTTAGAGGTAGCCGCCCCTCTCCGCACCCGGAAGTCAGGACAGCACGGGTTGCAGAAACAGCGTAGCCGTGACCTGCCCCCCTCATTTCCTCACTTCCTCACTTCCTCACTTCCTATCCCCTCCGTCCTTCGTCTAAAACCTCGAGAATCAACCCTTCGTGGGCCTGCCGGTCCAGAGAGCGGCCAATAACGCGTTCGGCGGCGGACACGGTCAAGTCCGCGAACTGGCGCCGCAGTTCCGCCATCGCCTTCTGGCGTTCCAGGTCGAGGTCCGCGCGGGCCTGCTCTCGCAGCCGCTCAGCCTCGGCCTGAGCGGCCTGTGTGAGTTCCGCCCGGAGCTGCTCACCGGCGCGAGAGGCCTGCTCGATTATCGCTTGCCCCTGTCGCCTGGCTTCGTCAATCTGAGCCTGGATGCCCGCTTGGGACTCGGCGGCCTGCTGGCTGGCTCGCTCCGCGGCCTCCAGG
>CAZPYZ010000108.1:0-10003 GCA_964590215.1 uncultured Dehalococcoidia bacterium
GAGGACCCGGCGGTGCGGCGCGAGCAGTTGGACGCCGTGGAGGGCTTCTTCCGAGATGGCCTCCAGCTCTACAGCTACACGACGGTTGTCCCCGGCGGGACTCGGTTTACGCTCCGGGACGCCCAGCTATTCAGTGAGTTCCCTACCTGGCGTGCCGTCCTCATGCTGCCGCTGGAGGAGCGAAAGCAAGCCCTGGCGGACCCGAACACGCGGGACCAGTTCAGGAAGGAACTGAGGGACCAACCCGTGCCCGTGGGCAAAGTGGGGTACCACCGCCGCTGGGATCTGGTGAAGATTACCCGCACCGAGCTGCCCCAGAACAAGGAGCTGGAAGACACCACCGTGGAGGAGGCCGCACGGCGGCGGGGCAAGGACCCTCTGGACCTGTTCCTCGACCTGGCCCTGGAAGAGGACCTGGAGACTCGCTTCTATAGCGCCAACGCGGTCGAGGACGGCACGCTGGGCGCGATCATCCAAAGCCCCTATGTGCTCATTGGCCAGTCCGATGCCGGGGCGCACGTCATCTTCAACGCAGGGTTCGGTTATTCCTCCACGCTTCTGGGTGATTGGGTCCGGGAACGGAAAACCATGGGCCTCGAGACCGCGGTGCACAACCTCACCTTTAAAGTCTCCTCCCTCTTCGGTCTGGGCGATCGGGGGTTGGTGTGGCCGGGATGGGCCGCGGATCTCGTGCTCTTCGACCCCGACAGCGTTGGGGCCCTGGAGCCGGAAGAGGAGGCGGACTACCCCGGCGGGTTGCGGCGGATGGTGCAGCACGCCCGCGGCGTCGATTACACCTTGGTGAACGGCCAGGTCCTTTTCGATCACGGGGAGCACACCGGCGCCTACCCGGGGCGGGTGATCAAGAACTCAGCCGCCCGGGTGGCCACCGGCGAGTAGTGGAACCCGGGTGGATGTACGCGGCTTCCTTTAGCCCGTGAAGAGGCCGTGGCCCGTCGCTCGGTCTATGCGTAACTGCCAGGAGGACTCGAATGTCTAAAGCACCGTCTGTCGCTCTCTTGGTCGGGGCGGTCTTGCTGGGAGTGGCCTGCGGGATAGGGGCGCAACCGCGAGCGCCCTCGTCCCCCGCGATGGAAAAGGGGGAACCCGTGTACGGGGGAGTGTTCAAGCAGCGCCACGACGAAGACGTGGAAGACTGGGACATGGCAAGCACCGGGCAGAGCTACTCCGAGTACTCCGAGCGGGTCTACGAGCGGCCGGTTCGGTTCAAGGCCGGTCCCGGCATCGGCTACTACGAGCAGACCCTGGAACCCCGACTGGCGGAGCGCTGGGAGGTCAGCCCGGACGCAACCACCTTCACGTTCCACCTGCGCAAAGGGGTAAAGTTCGCCAACCTCCCGCCCGTCAACGGCAGAGAGTTGACCTCGGCCGACGTGAAGTTTTCCTACGAGTACCTCGGGCGGGTGGGCGAGTTCAAGGGGCTCAAAGCAAGCACCGTGGGCTTCATGTACGAGGGGATCGAAGCTATCGACACCCCCGACCGGTATACCGTGGCGGTACGGTTCAAAGTACCCTTCGCCCCCTTCATCAACTACGCCGGTTCCATCTACAACCCCATCATGCCCCGAGAGATCTACGATGCGGACGGGCATTTCAAGGACCGGGCCGTGGGCACTGGGCCTTTCCAGCTCGACAAGGCCGCATCCCAGAAGAACGCCCGCTGGGTTTTCAAGAAAAACCAGGCCTACTGGGACACCGGGAAGCCCTACCTGGACGAGGTGCAGCATCTTGTCATCAACGACGAAGGCACCTCCAACGCCGCGTTCCAGACCAAGCAGGTGGATTCCCGGCGGGTGGTGCCCGACCCCATTCAGGCGGCCGAGCTTGCCCGGGTCCCGGGCGTGATCAGCTTCGAATTTCCGGCGTCCTTCGTCCACGCATACATGCAGAACGAACGCCCACCCTTCAACGACGAGCGGGTGCGGAAGGCCTTCAGCATGGCTCTGAACCGGGACGAGTTCATCAAGCTGATGGCCGGCGGGAAGGGCCAATGGGTGCTCACCGGCGATAGGTTCGGCCTTTTCACCGAGGCGGAGACGAAGCAGATCCTGCGCTACGACCCCACTGAGGCAAAGCGGCTGTTGGCAGAAGCGGGCTATTCCCAGGGGGTACAGGTCCCCTACCTCCTGAGCATCGAAAACCAGCAGCAGGTCACCTGGTTTGAGCTGATGCAGAGCCAGTTGAAGCAGGTGGGGATCAACTTGGTGGCCGAAAGAGTCACCCAGGCCGAATGGTCCCGCCGCCCGAAGGATGGGGCCGACTTCGTCTTGCGCGTCTCCGGCAAGAAGGGCCAGGCAGACATCGATGGCGATCTCTTCGGGTTATTCCACTCCAGCCAGCCGGGCATCAACTACGGGAGAGTGAAGGATCCGAAGGTGGACCAGCTCACCCTGGCACAGCGGCGGGAGCCGGACCCTGTGAAGCGCAGGGCGCTGGTACGAGAAGCCATCAAATACATCAATGAGAGAGCCTTCGCCACCGCGCTCTACAAGCCAGTGAACTGGGCCTTCTGGCACGGCTACGTGAAGGATTACCACCTGAACTACGGCATAGGCAACGGGAACCAGAGCGATCTCCTCAGCGTCTGGCTGGACGCAAGATAGCGCGGGCGCTCCCCACACCCCGTCGGCTAGCGCTAGCGCTATACTGCCGCAATACCGCATGGGCAACGGGACAGACCACGCGGCGGTCTGAAGGAGTCAGGACGAGGTGCAGTACGTGCTCGTATGTGGCTATTGCGGGACCCAGATGGAGGCCTTCGCGGCTGCCGGCCCGCCGGAAGAAGTACCGCGGCACTCCATTGGGGCCTCGGCGACGGTCTGTCCCGGCTCCGGCCGGCGGCCAGCCAATGTCTCGCCCAAGTAAACCCTACGGCCACAACATGGAGAAGCGAGCGACCATCTGGATCAATACCGACCTCGTGAGGGAGGGCGAGGTCCGGACCGTGCAAGACCTGCTGGACTCGAAGTGGAAGGGCGGCAAGATGCTCTTCAACGACGTGAGGGCCGGCGGCACCAACGTGCCCGCGACGGCCATCAGGATGGTCTATGGAGAAGATATGCTGAAGCGCCTCTTCGTTCAACTGGGTGCTGTCAAAGGAAGGGCAGATAGCCTACACCCAGGCGGCCCAGACCAACTCCCGCCGCCTGGACGTCCCCCTGATCTTCCCCGAGGCGTGGCCTAAGGAGGGCGAAAAGTTCGTGTACGTGCTGGGGGACGAGGCCTCCAGCGAGGAGCAGATCAAGACCAGGGACATCCTCATCGGGTTGGTCAAGTAGGAATATCTCCCACCCACATCCGTTCCTTGACACTGGATGGGGGTGGTGGGAGGATGGGGACCCCTGGGGCCTGAGGGGCCAACCGAATCCATAAGTGTTGAGGAGGGGGCAGCCATGGCAAAGAACTTCACCGTATGTGTAGGGACTATCGGCACCGGGCTCTGGCGCAGCCCGGATGGGGGAGCGAGCTGGAGCCGAGTCGGGTCGTCGGGTCTGTGGGGAGAGAGCCGCGTGTTCGCACTGGCCGTACATCCTAAAGACCCAAGGGTCATCTATGCCGGTGCCGATGACGGCGTCTACAGGAGCGGTGATAAAGGGCAGAGCTTCGAGCGGCTGGACTCACCGATGAATTCGCTCCACGTCTGGAAGATAGCCATCGACCCCGCGGACCCGGATACCATCTTCGCGGGCACCCGGCCCGCTGCCCTGTTCCGCTCCCGCGATTCCGGACGGCAGTGGGAGAAACTGACGGCGGATCTTGCTGAGGAGTGCCCCAACGTCCGCATCCCCAGGGTCACAGCGCTGGTGGTTGACCCATCGGATCACCGGATCATCTGGGCGGGCATCGAGGTGGACGGCGTGCGCCGGAGTCTGGACGGCGGGGACACCTGGACCCATATTGACGGTGGCCTAACTGATCCCGATATCCATGACATGGCAGTCAGCGTAGCCGAGCCCAAGACGGTGCTGACCAGCACGCCAAGAGAGATATTTGCCAGCACGGACGACGGGGAGACTTGGCGCGGCCTGGGTGTAAGCCAGTCCTTCTCCATGCCCTATTGCCGGAGCATTGCGTTGAAAGCGGACGACCCCAGGGTCATGTTTATAGCTGCCGGTGATGCGGCAGTGGGCAGCACCGGGAATATTCAGCGCTCCAGGGACCGGGGCCAGACCTGGGAAACGGTACCCCTGCCTGTAGAGCCCAATACGCCCATGTGGGCCTTTGCCACCCATCCCACGGACCCCGACCTGATACTGGCCTGCAGCCACTATGGGGAGCTATTTGCCAGCACGGACGGGGGAGACTGGTGGGTGAAACTGCGCCGCGAGTTCACCGAGATCAGGGCGCTGGCATGGACTCCTAACTGAGAGTTAGGCACGTAACCATCAAGGGCGGGTCCGAGTCCGCGGTCTCCTCCAAGAGCACGGCCGCTGGGGGCGTCCTTCTCCAGCCACATTTCTATTCGTCACCGCTGGCCGGTCTTGGGGGCTGGTCGTAGCGCCCGATGCATCGGGGATCGTGTCACAACCCCTTCGAAGGAGAGCAGCCTTCATCCAGCTCAACCTCTCGAAGGTCAGTGATGAACATGCAGCCAGGAGCGTGGGTGATCACGAGGGGGATACCTGCGCTCTGAATAGCGGCCTGAGGAGTGACCCCGCAGGCCCAGAACACGGGGACCTCCCCCACCAATACAGGCACGGGGTCCCCGTAGTCGGGCCGGGAGAGGTCGGTGATCCCTAATTGCACGGGGTCGCCGGCGTGGATGGGAGCGCCGTGGGCGAGGGGAAACCGGCTGGTGACCGCGATAGCCGTCTCCACCAGGTTTGCGGGAATAGGTCGCATCGTGACCACTAACGGTCCCATGAAAGGCTCCGCCGGATGGCAGGAGAGAGCGGTCTGGAACATCGGCACGGTGCAGCCGAGTTCGAGATGTCGCATCGGAATCCCCGCCCGGACCAGGGCCTTCTCGAAGGTGAAGCTACAGCCCAGGAGAAATGCGACAGAGTCCCGACGCCACAGGTGGGCGATGTCGGTGACTTCTCCGGCGAGCTTCCCATCGCGGTAGACGCGGTACCGGACCACATCGAAGCGCAGGTCCGCCCCAGGCGCCAGCGCGCCCGGATCGGGGTCGCCGGGGGCGGTGATACCCAGGAGGGGGCACGGCTTAGGGTTCAGGGTGCAGAACCGGTTGAAGGCGGCGGCATAGCCTTCGGGCAGGACCACGAGGTTCGCCTGCACGTAGTCCTGGGCTAGCCCGGCAGTCGATCCCCTGCAGTCACCCTCGCGCATCAGTCGCCTGGCCTCGGCACCCGTTAACACCGACTCGTTCATTCGCCTTGGTCCTCCGGTGGCGCCTCCACAGTGCCCCTAAGCCTCATCATGCGGCCCGCTCGATGCATGCGGGCTCGTCGTTCTTGACGTTGTTCACCAGGTCCGACACGGCGTACGCCGCCATCTCCTCCGCGGGGTACGGCACCAGCAACTGCCGCACCTCACCCATGTCCCCGACCTTGGGGTTGAGCCATGCGCCTTCCGCCTCCCGCGGCAGGATCACCGGCATGCGGTTGTGGATAGGCCCCATCAGCGCGTTGGGCGTCGTCGTCAAGATGGTGCAGGAACCCACCCGTTCTCCGGTGGGCGCTCGCCAAACGTCGTACAACCCCGCAAACGCGAAGGGCTCCCCCAAGGCCAGGTAAATCCATAGAGGCGTCCTCCGCCCATCGGGGTCCTTCCGCCACTCGTAGAACCCGTCCGCCAACACCAGGCAGCGCCGCCGCACCAGCGCCTGCTTGAAGGACGGCTTCTCCCCAACGGTCTCACTCCTGGCGTTGATGTTCTTGCTCCCTACGGAGAGGTCCTTCGCCCAATAGGGAACCAACCCCCAGCGCAGCAACCCGCTGAATCGTTCGGCCCCTCGCTGCACCACTGCGAGGACATCCTGCGTTGGCGCGATGTTGTAGCGGGGCCGCCAGGTGATCCCGGTTTGGCTCCAGCCGAACCCGAACCGGAGCTGCAGCTGTTCCCCATCCGATGTGAGTCCAAAGCGGCCGCACATCCCTTGTGTTACTCCCGGTGCGTCTTTGGCGCCGATCCTAGCAGAACCACGCGGCCGGCGTCGCAAGCCTTCACCCCGTTAGACTTACTGACGCACGCACGCACCCACTCACTTACTACCCCTCGCCCTTACGTTATAAGTACATATGTGCTGCGTCCCCCCATACCCTACCGCACCCGCCACCTTCGCCCAGGGCAGACAACCACTCCTCTTTCATCGCCACCCGCCGCCCCCGGTGTGGCACAGCCGCCCTCGGCTGTGAGCACGCGTTTTTGCAAAACAAAATGGCACCACGAATGAGATGGAACCGCCAGGCCCCTCGCAGGGCCCGTCGAGGCCGGGGCCGGGCACCGCATCCTCCTTGCCCTCGTGACTCCTCAGAGGTGAAGGGCTGCTGCCCCGCCTATCGAAGTCAAGACGGTTGCGCGATACTCTGGCCGGTTTGGTGACGGTGGCTCCGTCAGGGACAGGAGGTCGAACCGATGGCTGAGGTAGAGGTCGGGACCGTGTCGGATTTCTTCGCCCGCCCGGTTGTCGCGGGGATCGACCTAACGGGCGCCCTTCAGGTGGGCGACACCATTCGGATCAGGGGCCACACCACGGACCTCGAGCTGCAAATCGCGTCAATGCAGGTGGACCGGCAGGAGGTCTCGGGGGCTCAAGCAGGACAGTCCATCGGCGTCAAGGTCCCTGACCGAGTTCGCCCCGGCGACCGTGTCTTTAAGGTCGTAGAGTAAGTAACCCGTCTTTGATTCCCAGGCCCAGACAGGGTAGGATCAGCGCCACCCGCCTCGCGGGTATCCCACCCAGGGTCAGAGGAGGGAGAACAACCCATGCCAGTTGATGCTGATGTATCGGCGGAGATGCTGCGCCGGATGCTGCGGATACGGTACTTCGAAGAGGAGGTCATCCGGCTGGTGCAGGGGGGCGAGGTGGTCGGAGCGGCGCACTGTTACATAGGGGAAGAGGCGGTGGCTGTCGGCGCCTGCGCTGCGCTGCGGGCCGACGACTACATCACCGGCAACCATCGCTCCCACGGCCACCCCATCGCCAAGGGTGGCGATGTCCGCCGGGCCATGGGTGAGCTCTTGGGCAAGCGCACCGGCTACTGCAAGGGCAAGGGCGGATCGATGCATCTCGCCGACTTCAGCATCGGCATCCTAGGGGAATCAGGCATCCTCGGCTCGGCCCTGCCGGTGGCGGTGGGAGCGGCCCTTGGGTCCAGGATGCAGGGCCACGACCGGGTGGTGGTCGCCTTCTTCGGCGACGGCGCCAGCAACGAGGGGTCTTGCCACGAGACCATGAACCTGGCTGCCGTCTGGAAATTGCCGGTCATCTTCGTCTGCGAGAACAACCAGTACGCGGTGACCACCAATTTCCGGGACGTGGTGGCCACCGAGAACATCGCGGACCGCGCGGTCGCCTACAACATGCCGGGCGTCTTGGTGGATGGGCAGGATGTGATGGCCGTCTACGAAGCCGTGAGCGAGGCCGTGGACCGTGCCCGCGCCGGCCATGGCCCCTCCCTCATCGAGGGGAGAACCTACCGCTACCAGGACCACTCCGAAGGGCTCCGCCGGGTGCTGCGAGAGCCCTACCGGACCGATGAAGAGCTTGAGTTCTGGCGACAGCGGGACCCTATCCTCATCCACAAAGAGCGGCTCATCGCCGGCAAGACCCTCGGCCTTGAAGACATCGCGCTCATGGAGGCCGACGAGAAGGCCCGCATAGCCGAGGCCCTGGAGTTCGCCCGCCAGAGCCCCTATCCCGATCCGGAAGAGCTCTTCGAGGATATGTTCACCAATCCCATCCCCATCGACCGCTCCTGACCGGGTGACGTGAGAGGCATAAGCGTGGTCTGGTGGCAGTGCGTGGTGAACGGGGCGCTATCCCCCGAATTAATTTAGTCACCAATCACCACGCATCACATACCTACTCACTACGCACCACGTACCACGTACGAGAGTGAGGTATCTCATGGCCCAAGTAACCTTTGCCGAGGCGATGAACCAGGCGATCCGGGAAGAGATGCGGCGCGACCCGCGGGTCTTCATCATGGGGGAGAGTATCCGCGGCGGCATCTATGGCGTCACGGGCGGCCTCTCCCAGGAGTTCGGGAACGAGCGGGTGCTGGACACGCCGCTGTCAGAGACCGCCTTCATGGGCGCGGCCATCGGCGCCGCCGCCGTCGGGATGCGGCCCATCGTCCGGTCGCTGACCGCCTTCATGTGGGTGGCCATGGACCAGTTCGTGAACCAGGCCGCCAAGATGAAGTACATGTTCGGGGGCCAAGCCACCCTGCCCGCCACCTACCTCTGCGGCATTACCTATGGGAATAACATCGCTGCCCACCATACCGACCGGCCCTATCCTATGTATATGAACATGCCGGGCTTCAAGATCGTCTTGCCGTCCACTCCGGCCGACGCCAAGGGCCTGCTCAAGACCGCCATTCGAGATGACGACGTTACCCTGTTCTTCGAGGACAACACCATCGCGGGCCTGCGGGGCGAGGTACCCGAGGAGGACAGCACCATTCCCTATGGCCTCGCCGACGTCAAGCGGCCTGGGGGCGACGTCACCATCGTGGCCTTGGGAGGCATGGTGCCGCGGGCCCTTGCCGCCGCCGACCGGCTGGCCGGGGAGGGGATCAATGCGGAGGTGGTCGACCCCCGGAGTCTGGTCCCCTTGGATAAGGAAACCATCCTGACCTCCGTCGCCAAGACAGGCCGGCTGGTGGTGGTGGACCCTGCCCATAAGACCTGTTCCGCCGCCAGCGAGATCGCCGCCATGGTGGCCCAGGAAGGTTTCTGGAGCCTGCAGGCCCCCATCCAGCGGGTATGCAGCCTCATGGTCCACTTCCCTTACAGCGTAGCCTTGGAGAAGCTCGTCTTCCCCAACGAAGACAAGATCGTCAGCGCGGTGAAGGCTACCTTCGAGTAGCCGGTAGGCCCACCTGGGAGCGCAGGCGTCGTGCCTGCACCTCTCCCCGGCCGCGGCAGCCTGGAAGGCTGCGCTGCCAAGTATTGTCCTCCGGTCGCCCCTGGCGTGACCGGAGGGTATCGTAGACTGCGGCTGAGAGGCCGGACATGGCTATAAACGTAGTCCTCCCTCAATGGGGCATGAACATGCGGGAGGGTACCCTGGTCCGCTGGTTGAAAGCCGAAGGGGATTCCCTCGAGGAGGGGGAACCCTTCGCCGAGATCGAGACCGACAAGATCAATACCGAGTTTGAATCGCCGGCCATGGGGGTCCTGGCTCACCGTATGGTGGCGGAAGGCGAGACGGTGCCCGTGGGGACCCTGGTAGCGGTGATCACGGCCCCGGGCGAAGTGGTCCCACGCCCGCCTGGAGCGCAGGCGCCCTCGCCTGCTGGTGTGGAGCAGGCGCCCCCGCCTGCAAATCTGGGTGTCGCGCAGACACCCTCGCTAGCAACGCAGGTCGTTCCGGCGGCGCGCCGCCTCGCCCAGGAGCACCACATCGACTTGTGGAGGATCCAGGGCAGCGGCCCCGGCGGGCGCATCCTGGAGGCCGACGTGCATGAGGCTATCGCGCAGCGCGACCGGCCGCCGACCGCAGGCGATCCCTCCACCAGACGGCGTCGGGTCATCGCCCAGCGCATGCTCCAGAGCGTTCAGACCACGGCTCAGGTCACGCTCCACACGGAGGCCGATGTGACGGAGTTGGTGCGGTTCCGCCACGATCTCCTCGACCAGTGGCGGGCGCACCGCCTCCGTCCCCTGGACCTGGACCTGGTAGTGAAGGCCACCGCCCGGGCCCTGGGAGAACATCCTCGCCTGAATGCCATCATGGCCGGCGGAGAGGCGCGCCTGGTGGAAGAGATCAACATCGGCATAGCCACGGCCACTCCGGACGGGCTGGTGGTGCCGGTTGTCCACACAGCGGGCCAAAAGAGCCTCCTGGAGA
>CAZPYZ010000109.1:0-9977 GCA_964590215.1 uncultured Dehalococcoidia bacterium
GAACTTCTCTACCATCGTCTTGACGTGCCCGCCGGTCAAGTGCGCAACCACGCTGACGATGCCGTAGCCGCCTAGCGCCAGGATAGGGAAGGTGTCGCTGTCATTACCGCTCCAGACGCGGAACCCCGGCCGTGCCCCTTCGATAATCTTGGCGATCTGGTCCAGGTTCGCGCTGGCCTCCTTGACCCCGATGATGTTGTCGATCTCGCTGAGGCGAATGGTGGTGGCCGCGTCCAGGTTGCGGACCGTGCGGCTGGGCACGTTGTAAAGGATGCAGGGCTTGCTGGTGTGAGCTGCGATGGCCTTGAAGTGCTGGAAGAGGCCCTCCTGGGGCGGGTTGTTGTAGTAGGGCACCGGCATCAGAAATCCGTCTACCCCAAGCTTGTCGGCCTCCATGGTCAGTTGGATGCTCTCGGCGGTGTTGTAGTTGGTGGTCCCTGCCACGACGGCGGCTCGGTCGCCCACCGCGTCCACCACGGTCTGGTACATCCTCAGCTTCTCTTCGTTGCTAAGGGTGGGGGATTCCCCCGTGGTCCCCGTGACGACGAGGCCGTCGGATCCGCTGTCGACCAGGGCCTGCGCGAGGAGCTTTGCCTGCCGGTAATCCACCTCGCCCCTCACATCGAAGGGCGTCACCATTGCCGTGAGAACCCGGCCGATCTCTTTCATCGCGGCACCTCCCTGGGAGCTATCGGCTGTCAGCTATCAGTTGTCAACTCAGCGCCCCGCCCATCCCGCCACGGCTGACGGGTAGGCGGATTGTACCACAGCGGAATGGGGGAGGGAGGACAGCGATGACACCTGACTGCTCAGACCCGACTGCTGAGGGAGGAGAGCCAAGGGCTGCGAGCTGAAAGCTGAAGGCTGACGGCTACTCCAGCCCCAACAGCCTGTCCAGCCCCACCACCAACTCCTGCCGCTTCATCACTTCTTTCACCGCTAACAGGACCCCTGGCATGTAGCACTCGCGACTGATGGTGTCATGGCGGATCCGCAGGGTCTGGCCGGTCGCTCCGAGGACGATCTCCTGGTGGGCCAGGAGCCCCGGCAGCCGGAGGCTGTGGAGGGGTATGCCTTCCACCTCTGCGCCCCGTGAACCAGGGATAGTGGCCTTCTCGGTTGGCGAGGTCTTGAACGGTCCTCCGCGGGCGCCGGCCATGGCCCTCGCGGTGGCGATGGCCGTGCCGGAGGGAGCGTCCGCCTTGGCTTCGTGATGCATCTCCAGGATCTCGGCGTAGTCGAAGAAGCGGGCGGCGATGTTCGCCATGTGCATCATCATGATGGCCCCGAGGGCGAAGTTGGGGGCGAAGACACCGCCCACTCCGGCCGCGGCGCACAGGCCTCCCAGTTCGTTCACGTCCTGCTCGGTGAGCCCCGAAGTGCCGATGACGGGCCGGACCCCTCGGGGTATCGCCTCTCGGGCGGAGGAAACCGCGTAGCTGGCGTTAGTGAAATCCACCAGGACGTCAGGCTTCACCTCGTCCAGCAAGGGCCCAACCTCCTGTCCGAGGGGAATCGCCCTGGACCCGTCCGGGAGCGGCAGGGTCGCGCTCCCTGCGGACCGCGATATCGCCCCCACAGGCTCGACCTCCGGGTCCTTACAGAGGGCGAGGAGGACCTCCCGGCCCATCTTGCCGGTGGCTCCTGTGACGGCGACTCGTATGGGGGTCATGGTGAGGACGATTATAGCCCCCAGAATGGCTGGCTGCGCGCCCAACGCTGTTCCCTGGGACCCTGGGAGCGCAGGCTTCCAGCCTGCTCGACTCTGTTGTTAAGCTGGCTGCGCTCCCAGCGGAGCCGGCTGGGCCACATCGCGCTCGCGCCTTTGCACTGCCACGGGAAGCGATCCCTCGGTGTGTTGGAAAACAAGGAGGCGGGCCGCCAGGACCCGCCTTGTGAACACGACGTTGGGAGTACTACTGGCGCGGGGGCCCCCCTCCTCCGGGCCGCCCACCGCCACCCTGGCCCCTGAAGCCGCCACCGGGAGGCCGGCCCCCTCCGCCGTTGCGCGGGCCGCTACCCCGGAACCCACTGCCGCCTCCGTTGCCGCGCGGCCCGCCACCCTGTCCTCTGAATCCACCTCCGCCGCCGGGCCGGGGGCCTTCCCGCCGTGGTCCGCCGCCGCCACGCCAAGGGCCGCGGTCGGTGGTGCCCACCGGCTCGGGCCGCGAGGTTTCCGCGTCGCCCCTCTCTCCCCCGCCCTCTCCCACAAGGACGGCCCGGCGTGAGAGGTTGATGCGCCCCATGCGGTCGATTTCCGTCACCATCACCATGACCTCGTCGCCAACCTGGACCACGTCCTCGACGCTGGGAACCCGGTAGTCCGCCAGCTCGCTGATATGGACCAACCCCTCCTTGCCGGGGGCGATCTCAACGAAGGCCCCGAAGTTCATGAGGCGCGTTACCTTGCCGGTGTAGACGCCTCCTACTTCGACGTCTTTGGTGAGGGCCTCGATCATCCGGATGGCCTTCTGGGTCATCTCCTCATTGGTGGAACCGATCACCACCTTGCCATCGTTGTCCACGTCGATGGAGCACTTGGTCTCCTCGGTAATGGAGCGGATGGTCTTGCCGCCGGGGCCGATGAGGAAGCGGATCTTGTCCGGGTCTATCTGGATGGTGGTCAGCCTCGGGGCCCAACGGCTGACCTCGGCGCGACTGACGCCGATGGTCTCCAGCATCTTGTTGAGGATAAAGAGCCTGGCCTCTCTGGCCCGCTCCAACGCGGTTCCCAGGACGGAGAAGGAGAGTCCCTTGATCTTGATATCCATTTGCAGGGCGGTCACGCCTTGCGCCGTCCCAGCCACTTTGAAATCCATGTCCCCCATCGCGTCTTCCATGCCCGCGATGTCCGTCAAGACCTCGAAGCGGTCACCCTCGTCGGTGATGAGGCCCATGGCCACCCCTGCGACCGGCGCCTTGAGCGGCACGCCGGCGTCCATCAGCCCCAGGGTGCTGCCGCAGACGCTTCCCATGGACGTGCTGCCGTTGGAGCTGAGGACCTCCGAGACGACCCGGATGGCGTAGGGAAACGCCTCCTCGTCGGGGAGCATTACGGCGACCGCCCGTTCGGCCAGCGCCCCATGGCCGATCTCCCGCCGGCCCACCCCACCGAGCCGGCGCACCTCACCCACACTGAAGGGGGGAAAATTGTAGTGGTGCATGTACCGTTTGGATTCGATGGGCGAGAGGTTATCCAGCTTTTGCTCCTCCCCAGGAGTGCCCAGAGTCACGATGGAGAGGACCTGCGTCTGGCCCCTGGTGAAGAGGCCGGTACCGTGGGTGCGAGGGAGCACCCCGACCTTACACCAGATAGGCCGGATGTCCCGGGGGCCGCGTCCATCGGGACGCAGGCCCTCGTCCAGGATGCGGCGCCGCATCTCCTTCTTGAGCTCGGTTTGAATGACCGCCCGAACGTCGTCCTGGGAGAACTCATCCGAGAGGCGCTCTACCAGCTCCTTGCTGAACTCCGCTAGCTCTTCTTCCCGTTCGGTCTTGGCCAGGCCGTCCACCAGTTCCACCATGTTCCCTTTGATCCTGCCGGAGATAGCGTCGTGCAGGGTGGGATCGAGGACGCCGGGCGCCTCCACTTGCGCTTTAGGCTGAGCCGCCATCGCGAACAGCTCGTGCTGCATGGCGATGATCTCCTGGTTTACTGAGTGGCCGAACTTTATCGCCTCTAGCATGGTGGACTCGGGCACTTCTTTGGCGCCCGCCTCGACCATCACGATGGCGTCGGCCGACCCGGCGACCACGAGGTCCGTCAGGCTCTCTTCCAGGTCCTCAAAGGTCGGGTTAACGAAAAACTGCCCGCCTTTCAGGCCGACCCTGATGCCGCTGACAGGCCCGCCAAAGGGGATGGGGGAGAGGCCCAGCGCGCTGGAGGCGCCGATGATGCCCAGGATGTCGGGGTCGTTCTCCTGGTCCGCCGAGAGGGTGGTGATGATGACCTGGACGTCGTTCCTCATCCCCTTGGGGAAAAGGGGGCGGATGGTGCGGTCAGTCAGCCGTCCCGCCAGGATGGCGTCTGTGGAAGGGCGTCCTTCCCGCTTAATGAAACCGCCGGGTATTTTCCCGGCGGCGTAAAGGCGCTCTTCGTAATCCACGGTGAGGGGAAAGAAGTCTATCGGGCGCTGCTGGCGGCTCATGCAGGCTGTTACCAGCAGAACGCTGTCACCATAGCGGACCAAGACGCTGCCGTCCGCGTTGCCGGCGACTTCGCCGGTCTCGATGCTCAGGCTCCGTCCCCCGATCATCCGCTCTACTCTATGGGCCATTACCAAGATCCTCCTATAGGTCCAGGAGGAGGAAGGGGAACACCGCGGAATTGAGGAAGTTAGGAATTATGGAAGTGAGGAGGGGTGGGTCCGCTTACTTCCTGATTTCCTGACTTTCTCACTTCCCGGAGGGGCGATGGGGGGCGGGGGCCGCTAGCGGCGGAGGCCGAGGCTCGCGATTAGCGCCTGGTAGCGGTCGACGTTCTTACGGTTCAAGTAGGCCAGTTGGCGCCTCCGCTGCCCCACCAGCTTCAGGAGGCTGCGCCGGGTGTGGTAATCGTGCTTATACACCCGGAGATGTTCCGTCAACCGGGTAATGCGCGCGGTGAGCAGCGCCACCTGGGCTTCGGGCGACCCCGTGTCTGCCGCATGGGTCCGGTGTTGTTCCAGGATGACTTGTTTCTGCTCTTTCGTTAGCACTGGCGTACTGATACCTTCGTCAGAGGCCCTGTCCACAGGAGGCAGGCGCCGGGGAGAACCCCGCTTGCCCTTCTCGCCTCTGGTTTGTGCTTCTCTCCTCTGCTTTTCTTACGGTGTCAAGTATAACACAGGCCGCTATTCGATAAACCGGCCGGCCCATTCCGGTCGAGGCACCGGACATGCCTGGTACTTTCCGAATATGAGGTAGCGAAACCGGGCCACCAGGCGGTACCCCATATCGAGGAGTGATGCTGGAAGCACTCCCAGCGCTGAGAGCACCCGCCACGGTGGGCCCAACCGCCTGAGGACGTACAGGACGGCGTCTGCGCGGGCGTACACACGATCGCCATCGATCACATAGACGGTGTTCAGCGCCGCGGGATCGTGTCCCGGAGGCCGCAGCACCCGATGCGCAAGCTCGCCTTGCAATGGAGCGAAACGGAACAGCGCGTTCCGGTCATGCTTCAGTACGAACTGCACGACGCCATCGCAGAGTCCGCAGACGCCGTCGTAGAAGATGATCGGGTGGCTGCTAACGCCTGATGGCCGGTAGGTCAAAGATTGAGTGCAAGGCTCACCCTATAGCAGGGTGTCACCGATGGCCCGCCGAACCGCGACAACGACCTGTTGGAGCAACGCGTTAGGCACTGGCCTGCCAAGGGGGCCTTCCCGGATGAAATACGCGTCGACGGTGGCTAGCTCCTCGCAAAACAAGACGCTGTCATGGGAGATCCCGCCAACGCCGCGCGCGAGGGGGATACGGGTCGGACCAAGGCGGCCCGAAGAAAAGATGGGGATCACCATCACGTGATTCCTGCGGAGATTCCTTCGATCTTCGGAAATCACCAGCGCTGGGCGAGGTTGATGGGGGTCTGAAGGCTGCCCCGGAAAGTACGCATACCATATCTCACCACGCCGGGGCATTATTCCGGGGTCTTGTCCGGCCAAAACAGCCTTACCGCTGCCGCATTCCTGATTCGCCGCCAAGCCTCATATTCCTCCGGCGGTGGATCGCCGCCCGGAGCGTACTGTTCTTCCATGGCTATACCCTGTTGCTCGGCCAGCCAGAGCCGGAGGGCATAATCGAACACCTTGCTGCGGTCCATCCCCTCACATCCTCGGACATACTTGTCAACGGCCTTCAGCAATCCTTCGTCCACCGTGACGCTAACTTTCGATCGGGCCATGCGACCTCCTGGTAGCCACTATCATACCTTATATCCTACCAGTCTGTCCGCTAGCGCTCGCCGAGGACCAGCGTATACAGCACGCAGACGCCGTCGCTTGTCTCCTGCTTTCGTTGGACCGAAAAGCCCGCCGCTTCCAGCAACCCCTCGAACGCCTCCTCCGGATGGTAGCGGGTATCGATCTCAAGGTCGGGGCCGAAATGCGAACCGGTGTGGCGCCGGAAGTTGTCCAGCAGCAGGACGCCCCCGGGAATGAGGATCTCGTTGATGAGGGAGAGGAGCTGCGCGATCTGAGGCGGGTCCAGCCATGACATCAGGCCGATGCAGTTGAACACATGGACGGGCGCACCAACGAACCGGCTGGGCAGGCTCCCGTCCAACAGGTCGACCTGTGCGGTGCATAAAGCCAGCCCGGCCAGCGCGGCTCGCTCCTTTGCTACCGCCAGGACATCCCCGGAGGGATCCAGGTCCAAGCTCCACAGCTCGAGGTCTTGCATGCCTCTTAACGCAAGGATCAGGTCCCTGGCAAGGCCGACGGGGGCCGAGACCACCCGCACCGGTCTAACGCCAGCCGCCTGAAACGTGCCAACCGCCGCCTGCAGCTCGTCGACTACCATAGCCAGCCGGCGGCGGAGGGCTGGATGCGGCTGTGTTTGGAGGACAATCCAGTCGATGAACCGTCCCACCACAAGCGGGCCCCCAGGGCTGTTCTCGTAGGCTCTATCTGTGGTGAACGCATCGTATTTCCGGCTGATGATGCTTTGGCCCATGGCTGAGAGGAACAGGGGGAGCAGGTGCCAGCGGAACGTCTTGACCCAGCGCATGGCGAGCTCGTCTGGGGCTGACCGGGCGCTCGCTGAATGGCGCGCTGTCGTGATCATGTGAACATCTCCTTCGATTCCAAGGCCTGTGGGACAGCCATCCTGGGCTGGGCGCGCCGGGCGGGGGCGCCTGCGCTACATCTCTAAGGCAGCCTCGGCCTGACGGGTCAGGGCGTAGCAGACCTCCTGGAGACGGTCTGTGAACTCTTCCGGCGTCTCGCCGGCTTGAGGGCGCATAGCCGGGCCAAAGGCGATGGCCAGAGGTCCCCTGGTGATGGCCAGGGGGATGCCGCCCGCAATGACCGGACCTTTGTAGCCATCCAGGTGGGGGGGCATGAGCCGTTCGGTCCCCGCCACGCCGAAGGGGAGCACCCCGGCCCCCAGGGCCAGGGCCAGGTGGGCCACCCCGGTGCGGAACCGTATCTGCGGGTCCCCCGCCCGCTCCTGTTCCGGGCGTGCATGGACCCCCTGGGGAAAGATCAGGATCGGGTTTCCCGCGTCTGCCACCTGGAGCAGCCGCCGCAGGTTCGCTTCACGCTCCCGGTACTGACGCAGCGGGTAGAGGCCGAAGGCCAGGACGCCGTACCAGGCCCAGAGTCCCGCGCCGCTCCAACCGCCGGCCCCTGCGGCCGAGACGACCCGGGCCGCAAGGCGCCGGACGGTGCTCCTGCGGAGACCATCCCGCAGCAGGGGCAGGTCCGGCCACCCATGGTGGGTCCCGGCGAAAATGACCCGTAGAGGCTGGGGCCCCTCGGCTCCGTCCAGGGGCGCCAGGTGTTCTGTCCCGATAACGGAGGTCCGGGTGGCGGCCCAGCGGTAGATGAGGTCCACCGGGAACGCCAGATGCCGGAAGATGCGGCCCCAGGTGTAGGGCCAGAGGGGTGGCTCCGCGCTCCATGCCCTCGGCCCCCCCTCTCGCTGGAGCCCGGACCTCCCGTCGGTCTCATCCGGCACCGCGCCCTCCCGTCCGGAGGTGAGAACCAGCGTCCTCACTTCCTCCACGGTCATGTCGAGGCGCAGGTCTTCTTCTACCACCAGCTTCCCCGTCTTCTCTTCCAGGGCAATGGCCAGCTCCACCAGGCCCAGGCTGTCAAGCCCCAGCTCGGCCAGGTTCTGTTTGGATTGAACCGCGGCAACTCTGGCAACCCCCGCGACCGCTTGTCCGACTGGATCGTCCGCCGCCAGGGCCGCTTCGATCTCAACGACCTCCCCCGCCCCCGGCAGGGGGAGCAGGCTCCTCTTGACCTTCAGCGTGGTGGTCCGGGGAAAGTCCGCCTCGACCCACCAGGACGCGGTGGCCACCCGCTGGTGCACCGCGAGCCGCCCGTTGCATTCGGCCACGATTCGCTCGAGGCCGTTGCCTGGGAGCATAGGCATCCCTTCGGCTCCACTCGGGGCAGGCTTGCCTGCCTCGTCAGGACTGGCAGATGGAGGCTGACCGTCCCCGGCTTCGTGTCCTCTCCCCTGAGGGAGAGGGCCAGGGTGAGGGTGAGCATCGGTGCTCTCGGCGCCCTTCGGGATCAAATACGCGTGAAGGGTTGCCCCACCCGCTGCTCCCGGCACCGCCAGGACCGCCGCGTCCTTCACCCGGTGGTGCTCCCGGAACACGTCCTCCACGTCCTGGGGCCACACCTTCAACCCGGAGGGGAGGACGATGAGGTCCTTGACCCGGCCGAGGATGCGGATGTTCCCCCGCTCATCGATACTCGCCATGTCGCCCGTGGCGTACCAGTTCTCGCGCAGCACTTCCGCCGTCCGTTCGGGGTCTTTCCAGTACCCCTTCATGACATTCGGCCCTCGCACCAGTAGCTCCTGCTCATCGCTCAGGCGGACCTCAACCCCTCTGAGCGGTCTCCCCACGCTGCCTACCGGCGTGGAGCCGTCCCCCACGCCACAAGCGACAACGGGTGAGCACTCGCTCGTTCCGTACCCCTCCAGGACGCGCACCCCCATACGCTCCCACAGCCGTTGGGTGTCCGGCGGGAGCGCGGCGCCGCCCGAGGCCATCATGCGCAGGTGACCGCCCAGGGGGCGATGAACCGGCCAGAACAAGGCGCGCCGCAAGGGCGTGGGGAGTGTGGGCGCGAGTCCATGGACTGCCCGGTAGATTGGGCCTGGCAGCAGTCCGCGCACCCGCTCGTCCAAGGCCGTGCCCATGAGGGTCAGCAGTTGCGGCACCGCAATGATGTGGGTAATCCGCTGCTCTTTCAGCACCCGCAGGATGTCCGGGCCGCGCCGGCTGGGGACATAATGGATGGCCGCCCCTCGGGACAGGGGATAGAGCAGGCCAACGGTCAGCTCGAAGAGATGGGAGAGGGGGAGGATGCTGGCCAGGCGGCAGTTGGCGTCCAGCGGCACCGTGTACAGCGCCTCAACCTGGGAGCAGAGGTTTGCATGGGTGATCATGCACCCCTTGGGGCTCCCGGTCGTTCCGGAGGTGAAGAAGATCGCGGCCAGCTCCTCCCTGGTTCTGGGTTCAGAGTTCAGGGTTCCTGGTTCCCCCCTCCCCTCCCTCTGAACTCCGAACTTTGAACTCGGAACTCACCCGGTTCTGGGTTCCGATTTGAGAGTTTCTGGTTCCCGCCCCTCACTCGGAACTCGGAGCTCGAAACTCGAAACTGCCCCGGTCCCCGGCTCCCACCACTCAACGGCATCGCGCGCCCATCCGGGCCGCTCCCCGTAACCCGCGATGACACAGCGAGGTTCCACCGATTCGATGATTCGGGCCGCTCCCTCCGGGTTCATCTCCCGGTCGAAGGGCACCGCGACGGCCCCGAGCTTCCAGAGCGCGAAGAGATACACGGGCGTGCGCCAGTGGTTCGGGACCCAGAGCACCACGCGGTCGCCTTCCTGGATCCCTCGTTGCGCCAGCTCTCCGGCCAGAAGATCGACGAACTCCAGGACTTGGCCGCTGCTCAGCGCCCGCCATCCAATGCCCTCCTGGGCGCCCAGGGCTATTGCCGTGGGATACTGCTTGGCCCGCTGTACCAGCAGGTCATACAGCTGTGTCAACATAGCGGCCTCGTCCGCCACGATACGCCGCCGCAGGTCGTGCCGCCAGGGTCAGATGACCCGTTGACACCTGGTACAAGTCGACTGTCTGGCTCGCACGCTGCATGGTCTACCTACTATGATAAAGGGGCCGGCTGACACATATCCGAGCCCCGACCGTAAGGGAGGGAACCGTTCGCAGACCACCCAGCAGGGAGAAAAAGAAGCCTTGACCGAACTCATGGTTCCCAAGACGAGAGACGACGCCTGGCAACTGTTCA
>CAZPYZ010000110.1:0-9968 GCA_964590215.1 uncultured Dehalococcoidia bacterium
GCGACAAGCCCAGGGGTTCCATCGGAGGGGTGCAGGGTGGGACTTCCCACGAGCACCTGCTGGCGCGGGAAACCCTGATGTTCAACGTCATGAAGGTGATGGCGGACCACGAACTTGACGCCGTGGTGCACCGGACGGTGGAGCACCAGCCCACGTACATCCGCGACGGCATCAACCCGCCCTTCGTCAACACCAAGGGCGTGACCCACCTGAACACGTTTCTCGTCTACGTTCCTTCGCTCTCAGTGCCTGCCGGGTTCACCACCGACGGGCTGCCGGTGGGGATCACGTTCCTGGGCCGGCCCTACAGCGACGGCGCCATGATCAAGCTGGCGTACGGCTATGAGCAGGCCACCATGCACCGTAGGGCGCCCAGCACCACGCCAGCGCTTCCCGGGGAGCCGTAGGGATGGGGAAGGCGGCCCCTGTCTCTTCCAGGGCCTCGGACACCACCCTTTCAAGGTCAAAACTCGGATTCGAACTTCCCCTGGGGGCGCCAGCTCTCGCACCTTCACTTAATATCCCGAGTACCCGGTCTGGAGAAACAGCGATCGTCCGTCGGACGACCACGAGGGCGGGGAGAGCCCCCGGTTGCCGCGGACGCCTCCGAGGTGTATGACCGTGCCAGACGCCGTTTCCACCACGTATATCTCCTGGCCTCCGGTCACGGCGACTCGGCGCCCGTCCGGCGACCAGGCCTGCGCCCCGCAGACCCTTAGCCGCGCCACCTCTCTATCCGAGCCGGCCACCCGAGGCGCAATGGAGAGAAGGCAGCCGTTCTTGTCATCGCCCTCCGGTTGAAAGAACGCGATGGACGCGCCATCCGGGGTCCACACCGGAGCAAAAGCGTGGTCGGAGAGCTTTCTCCGGCTTCCCCCATCCCAGCCTGCGATGGTCAACGCGGGTCGCACCCGAGGCCGGGCAGCGGGGTCGAACGCACTGAACAGCAGGTTCAACCCATCAGGCGACCAGACCGGTTCATAGACGGATACGTAGCTGCTTACGGGGAAAATTACGCCGTCTGCCAGCCTCACCACGGCGAGGTCGGCTTCCCAACTGGTCCGCTGTGTCTGGACCAGGAGCTTTGAGCCATCCGGCGACCAGATGAGACGATTCCAGGAGCCTGGGAACCTTCCCAGCTCTTGGGCCTTGCCGGTCCCGGGGTCGACCAGGCCAATGGCCCCTTCACCGCCGGCAAAGCCTGGGCATGGTAAGCAGCACCGGCGCTGCCAGGGCTACACACAGACCCAGCGCCAGCCAGGCCGGCCGGTAGCTGCCCAACAGGTCCACCGTGATCCCCACGAACACGGGAGCGAGCAGGGCGTCCACAAAGGTCAGGCCCTGCAGCATCCCCTGAATGGTCCCCATGGCTTTGGTGCCAAAATAATCGGCCTGGAGGGCGGTGCGGAGAGGCCCGGAGCCACCGGAAGCGGTTCCGTAGAGCAAGACAAATAGGATCAGGGCGGGAATTGCGGTGGTGCCTGCGAGAACGAGGAGCCCCAGGGCTTGGAGGACAAAGCAGGCGGCCAGGAGCTTCCGCTTGTTCAAATAATCGCCCCACCAGCCGAAGGACAAGCGCCCGGGTATGGAGACGATAGGGATGGCCGCCGCGGCCAGGACCGCGGTTTCTATGGGGAAGTCCTCTTTGAGGAGGGCAGGGATCAGGAGGGTCATGATGGGGGTTGTGCCGAGGCCAGTCAGGGTCATAGCCCCCAGCAGGTGCCAGAAGGCGCGGCTGCGCAGGGCCATCCCAGCAGTGAACTTTTCCCCTTCGAAACGCTCACCTGACGACGCCTGGCCATGGCGCTCCGGCTCCCCGTCAGGAAGCACGGATTCTGGCCTATCCCGAATGGTCGCCGTAAAGGGGAACCCCACCGCCCATGCCAGTGCGGTCAACGCGATCAGCGATCCACGCCAGCCATACTGGGCAACCAGCCATCCCATGGCTGGTGCGCAGAGTCCCCCCAGCGCCATCCCCACCATGAGGATCGCCAGGGCTCGACTGCGCCACCGGACAAACCACCGCGCCACGGCCACCGCGGTGATGGAGGGATTGCAAAGGCTGCTCCCCATCGAGAGCAAGACGAAGGCGGCGTAGAAGGCAAAAAGCGCATCCACCCGGCTCAACCAGAGGAATGCCGCCCCCATGATGCCTAACCCTAGCGCCAACATCGCCCGAGGACCAAAGCGGTCCACCAAGAACCCTGCCACGGGCGCGCCCAAGGAGCGCACTTCTGAGCGGAGCGAGAAGGCCAGCGCGATAGCCGCGGTGCTCCATGCCAGTTCCTGCTGGATGGGATCGAACAGGACGGAAAAGCCGTAGGCCACAAAGCTGCCACTAGCATTGATGACCACAACGCTGGCAATAACTATCCACCAGCCATAGAAAGGGTCGAACCGGCGAATGGCTTGCCACACAGGGTCCCGCCCAGGGTCAGGCGGTGCTAACACTCGACCTTATGGGGCCCAAGCGCTGCGGGAAGGGCTCATGGCAGCGATCGAGGGGCTGAAGCCTCCACGGAGGCCATCCAGCACTTGCCACATCTCCTGGAGCGGGCCGGTCACGAAGCCGACCTGCGGCGCGCAACACCCGCGATCACGTCCGAGCGAGTCGCTTTTCCAGCACTGCGTCCAACTCCGGCAAGAGCACGGTGTCTTCCTGCTCTCGCGGTGTCACCCGTGCGGTGAGGCCTGTGGCGGTCTCCGTTCGGCTGAGGTTTCTCGGAGAGTGCGGTACGCCGGGTGGAACGTACATGAAGTCGCCTGTGCCCGCGGTGAGGGTCTGCTCCAGCCCTTCCCCAAAGAACATCTCTACCGCTCCGCTTAGGACGTAGACGGCCTCTTCTGCATGGTGCAGGTGGGCGCGGGCCCGTGCTCCGGGCGGCACCGTGACGTGCTGCATGCATATCTGCTCCGCTCCAACCGTCTCAGCGGAGACGCCAGCAACATAGCTGAAGCCTTGCTTGCCGCTATAACCGTCCCCCGCCCGCACCACTGCACAGGTCTTGTTGGGTGAGTTTTCCACTGCGCATTTCCTCCTTGTCCCGGTGACGTCGTCTCGCATGGCCGGGTGGCGGTCAGAGTTTCGCGGGATCATTGGAACTTGGGCAGGGCCGACAACACACTCGGGTACCCTAACCCGCCATGGCAGCCGCGGCGTGACAGTGTGGGTAAGGACCACGCTTCTGCATCCCAAAGGTTGCCCCGCCCGGATTGCCACCTCGCTCCCACATCACCACACCGCCACCGCTCGTCGCAATGACGTACCGCCACCCACCGCTCAAAGAGGCGAAAAACGTGACGGGCACTCCGCATGGCTCACCGCCTTTGCATCGACCTGGCGCCCCCCTATAATAAGGACAGTTCAGCAGCCAGGGTCCTGCGTTAGCCAGAGAGGAGATCCCCTTGTTTACAGTCACAGAAGAAGCAGCCTTCCACCTGAAAGAGGTCATGGAGGATCAGGAGCTCTCGGACGTGGGCGTCCGGGTGTTTGTTCGGCACCAGTGCGGCTGCGGCGCGGTCAATTACGGCATGGGCTTCGATGATTCGGTCAACGAAGACGATGACGTGTACGAGCACGCAGGAGTAAAGTTCGTGGTGGATAAGGGCGCCTCGGGCACGCTGGAGGGGGCAACTATCGACTTCGTGGAGACGGAAATGAGCAAAGGCTTCTCCATCTCCAACCCCAACGTGCAGGGGTGCGGCTGCGGCGGACACCACTAACGAGTTACGAGTCTGGGATTCCGAGTTTCGAGTCCTCCACCCCAACCCGAAACCCGAACTAGGAACTGTCTGCGTGCCCCTGTAGCTCAGAGGATAGAGCGCTGGCCTCCGGAGCCAGGTGCGGGCGTTCGAGTCGCCCCAGGGGTACCATCTTTTCTTAGCCCCTACGTTGATTCTCGTTGAAGGTCTCACCCTCACCCTACGAGGTATCACCCTCACCCTAACCCTCTCCCTCAAGGGAGAGGGGATTTTGTGTCGGGAGAGGGGACTGTATTATCGGGAGAGGGGATTGTCGTAGATGAGCCAGACACGACGGCTGCGGCGGGAGAGCGCACGTCACCAGGCTCAACTGCGGCTGCGGCGATCGCAAACCGCGGCGCGCCGCCGGAGCCGGCGGCCCCGCCACTGGCGAAACCTCCCCGGCCTGCTGTTCCAGCGGAAAACCCTGGCCGTTATCGCGGCGCTGGCGCTGGCCGCTATCATCGCCATTCCCGTGTTCGCCCCTGGGGCCCCACCTGTAACACCAGCCGACGTGGAGCCGACGGCAGAACCATTGGCAACGGCGGTCCCGCCCAACCGGGTTTACGAGAACCCGCCCTCGATGTCCCTGAACTTGAGCAGCAGGTACGGGGCTACCATACGGACCTCCCGAGGCCAGATCGGCGGCGAGCTCAGCCACCTCGTGGCGCCGGCGGCCGCGAACAATTTCTACTTTCTGGCGCGGGAACGCTTCTATGACAGCGCTAGGGTCTTGAGCGTGGAACCAGGGAAGTGGGTAGCCATCGCCGGCGTGCAGCCCGACGGGACTACCACCAGTCCGGGATACAGCGTTGCCCTCGAACCCAGCGGTCAGCCACCCCGAATCGGAAGCCTGGCTGTGCTCGACCGAGGCGACGGGATGGGGAGCGAGTTCGTGATCCTGCTGACAGACGGTCCCGAGACCGACGCAGCGCTGCACGTCTTTGGCCGGCTGAACGATGGCCTGGACATCGCCCGGCTGCTCCGCGTGGGGGACCGGATCAGCAGCATCCGCGTGTCCGAACTGGAGGAGGCGTCAGGAGCATCGACGCCGTAGCAGCCGCGGTCCCCAGAGGCTGCCCGCCCCTAGTTTCAACCCCCACCGGACAGGCATACCCTCCTCCTGCCAGAAGGGTATGCTACACCCATGCACACCGTGGGCGTCGACATCGTCGAGATCGACCGTTTGCAGGCAGCGCTCTTACGATGGGGTGAACGGTTCTTGCAGCGGGTGTACACCGAGAGAGAGGTGGCGTACTGCCGCGGGCGAGTCCCGGAGTTAGCCGTTCGGTTCGCGGGGAAGGAGGCGGTGATGAAGGCCCTGGGCACGGGAGTTCGCGGGATAGGCTGGCGGGAGATCGAGATCCTCCCGATGCGCGGCGGGAAGCCTTTGGTATTTCTCCACGGGCGGGCGCTGCGTCGGGCGGAGTTTCTTGGATTGCAGGACTTCGCGATCAGCCTCTCCCATTCCCGGGATTTCGCGATAGCGTCCGTGGTCGGCGGCTAGAAGTGCGGCCGGAAAGCCCCGGTTGGGTGGGAAGCAAGGAAAGAGCGGGCAGGCGAGCCAACCGCCGGGAGGAGCGCCTTCCGTCCGGCTCTCCAGGGTCGGATTCCCAGGAGCCGAAGAGGTCCCGCACGCCCCTCACCGCTCACCTCCTGATCCCCAACCCGTGGCGGGCTCTCGCAGCCGTCCTCGTCGCCGGCGCGATGGGCAGTGCTGGCGGCATCCTTTCCGGGGATAGCGCGGACCCTCTCTTCCCTCCGCCTGCGGTGGCCAACTCTCTGCGAGGCAACCCGCGGGATGCGCTGCTCACCCTGGAGGATGTCCTTTTCATCTCACCCGAATTCGAGACGCGTCCAGCGGAAGACGCTCCGGAAGGCTCATTTCGGGGAGAGGGCGGGCCCGACTTCACCGCGTGGGGCCGGGTTGAGGCACACCGGATCGCGTTCTGGCGTGCCAACGCCAGCATGGACGTAGAAGCGCCCATCGAGATTCAATGCGAGGTGTCCCGCTACCGAGAGGCCTCGGAAGCCCAACGAGCTTTCGCTTATTGGAGGGATCGGATGGCTTCTCAAGGCACGCTGACCCCGTCGGTGCTGCCCGCTGACCAGGTTGCCGCCCTTACCATAGACGCGCCGCCGTTCACGCACCAGTGGGTACAGTTTCGGAAGGCCAATGGAGTGGGATTTCTGCTGGTGACCGGCTTCTCCGGGTACACGCCGCCCCAGAGGGCAACGGAGTTGGCCCGCACGATGGCGGATCGGATGCGGTGAACCGAAAACCACAAATGACGCAGATTTCGCCGATTGGTCGGTTATGAAAATAGTTTCGGTCGAGGAGATGCGCGCCCTGGAGGCTCAATCAGAGGCTGCTGGAGTTCCCACGGCGGAGCTGATGCTGCGGGCCGGTTTGGCGGTCGCCCGAGAGGTGCGGCGGGCGTTGGGAGGGGCAGCCGGGAGGCGGGTGCTGGTATTGGTTGGGCCGGGCAACAATGGTGGCGACGGGCTGGTCGCCGCCCGTCACCTGGCGAGCTGGGGAGCGAAGATCGACGGATATCTGCTGGCACCACGAAGGGAAGACGATCCGGAACTCATTGCTGCGCTGGAAAGCGGGATACGGTTACAGCGGTCCATCGAGGAAGGCGACGCGGCGAGGCGAAACTCTCGTGACGGCGGCGCGGGCGGTGGCGACCCTGCCGGCGGTGGACTCGAGCATGACCTGCGTAACGCCGACCTCGTCCTGGACGCAGTGCTGGGGACTGGACGGTCCCGGCCTCTGGGCGGGCTAGTCAAAGAGGCGTTCGACCTGGTACGGCGGGCCAAGGCTCGGCGTCCAGCCCTGAGAACCATCGCTCTGGACATCCCCTCAGGGCTGGACGCCGACAGCGGGGCGGTGGATCCCTCAGTGTTTCCTGCAGATCAGACCCTTACCCTGGGGTTCCCCAAGCAGGGCCTCTACCGTGGGCCAGCGGTGACCGCCGCCGGACAGGTGACCGTCCTTGACATCGGGATCCCAGCGGGGTACGCCCGTGACATCGTCCTTGAGCTGATCACACGGGACACCGTGCAGGGCCTCTTACCGGAACGGCCGGTGGACGCCAACAAGGGGACCTTTGGCCGGGTGCTGGTCATCGCTGGGTCCGGAAATTTTATCGGCGCCGCGATCCTCGCGTGCAGGGGAGCGCACCGATCCGGGGCCGGCCTAGTGACTCTGGCTGCGCCCGCGCCACTGGTCACAGCCGTCGCTGGTTCGCTGGTGGAGACGACCTACCTGCCATTGCCCGCGACCCAGACGGGGGCGATCGCAACCATGGGAGCGGCCTTGGTGAGGGACCGCGTGGCTGACTACGACGCGGTGGCGATCGGATGCGGGCTGGGGCAGGAAGAGGAGACCAAAGCCTTTGTTGCGAGTGTGTTGTTCGGCGGGGGACAAGCCCCCGCCCTACGAGAGAACCTCCCCGTGGTGCTGGACGCAGATGCGCTGAACATCCTTGCAAAGACTGATAGATGGTGGAGCAGGCTGAGAGTGCAAGCCGTCTTGACGCCCCACCCAGGGGAGATGGCGCGGCTCTTAAGGTCCACTACTAAGGAGGTGCAGCGGGACCGAATAGCGGCCGCCCGCGGCGCTGCCTCAACCTGGGGGCAAACGGTGGTGCTCAAGGGAGCTTACACCGTGATCGCGGCGCAAGGGGGCCTGGCACGTGTCAGTCCCTTCGCCGTACCAGCCTTGGCCTCGGCGGGAACGGGAGATGTGCTCACGGGGGTGGTGGCCGGCCTCATGGCCCAGGGGCTGGAGCCCTACGAGGCGGCCACGGTGGGCGTGTTTCTGCACGGCAGGGCCGGCCAGCGCTTCACGCAGCTTCACGGCGATACAGGCCTGGTCGCCACGGACCTTCTCGCACACCTTCCGGACATGATTCGCGAGATCAGAGGCCCACGCGGCGCATGATGCGAGGAGGCAGGAGGCCATGGGACGATGAGGGGACAAAGCCTACGGAGTGATAATAGGGGCGATGGCTGCACAGCGGTTACAACTAAGGGGCGCACTTCTTGATCCGGAGGACGACCGCATCGTTGCTGAGGTCAGTTGCCTCGTGGTCATCCAAGACTTGGGGCACTGGCAAGGGAGCCTGACGGTGGTGAAGGAAGACCGGTCGGTGTGGGAGCGTTGGCTAGCGGGACAGAAAGAATACGTGCTAGACCTTGCCGGACACAGCCCCGGCAGTATTTCACTGGACCCAATGGAATGGCTAGACCCCGCGGCGCGGGGCTGCTACACCTTCCGGGGGCTGAGCCTGCCGCCACACCTCTCCTCCCCACCGGGTAAGTAAGGAAATAAGGAAGTTAGGAAGTCAGGGGAAGCCAGAGACAATGACCGATCCCTGTCCCTCATCTCCTCATTTCCTCACTGCCTCGCTTCCTAGAAGCCCAGCCGGAAAGCTGGTAGCACTGGGGCTCTGCCCCAGACCCCGGCTTCACGCCAGGAACGGTTTGCCCCTCTGCCCCCCGGTGAGTGCGGCTTTCCGGCCGCACTCCTAGCGCGCGATGATCGCGGGGCTCCTTCTCGCCGCTGGGGAATCTACTCGCATGGGAAGCCCCAAACCGCTGCTCGACTGGCACGGCAAGCCCCTGGTGCGGTACCAGGTGGAGCAGCTCAAGGCCGGTGGTTGCACACTGGTGATAGTCGTCCTGGGGTACCGCGCCGACCGCGTTCGGCCATTCGTGGATGGGTTGGACGTGACGGTGGTGGAGAACCTCCAGTACCGGGAGGGCCGGGCGAGCTCCGTGCGTGCAGGCGCGGCAGCGATCCCTCCGGGCGTCGCATGGGTGGCCGTATTGGGGGTGGATCAGCCACGCAGCGCGGCCGCGGTCCAGGACGTGGTCCGGGCCGCTGAGGGCAGCCAGGCGTCCATCATCATCCCGATGTTCGGAGCCAGGCATGGGCATCCCACCCTTTTCGCCGGACGGCTGCTGGGCGAGATGCAGCGCGTGCGGGACGAGACGCTAGGATTGCGGGAGGTGGTCCGACGACATGAGCAGGAAATCCAGCTGGTGGCGGCGGCCACTGCGGAGGTGCTGCTGGACCTGAACACCCCAGAAGATTACGAGCGCGCGCGATTCGGCCGGTCCCTCGCGCCCTCACCCTAGCCCTCTCCCCTAAGGGAGCGGGGATCAGGAGCAAGTTATGCCGGTACAGATGTTTTCCAACGTCGGCCCCTTGGGGAACAACATCTACGTCGTCTACGACGAGGACACGAAGAAAGCCATGCTCGTCGACTGTCCCATGCAAAGCGAGCCCGTGTGGGACTACATCGTCCAGCAAGGGCTGTCGCTGACCCATATCGTGAACACCCACGGACACACAGACCACATCTGGAACAATGCATTCTTCAAGGGTAAGGCGCCTGAGGTCCCGCTGCTCATCCATCGAGACGACAAGCCGCTCTTGGACAACCTCGTGACGAGCGCTCAGCGTTGGGGGGTTATGGCGACCCCTTCGCCCCAACCCGACGACTACCTGGGCGACGGGATGAAGCTGGAGGTCGGCAATCTAACGCTCCGAGTCCTGCACACCCCAGGCCACACTCCAGGGAGCAGCTCCCTCTATTTGGAAGGGGTCGTGATCACCGGCGATACGCTCTTCCGAAACTCCGTTGGCCGGTTCGACAGCCCCGGGGGCTCCCTTCAAGCGCTCTTGGGCTCCATCAAGACCAAGCTGCTGGTGCTGCCGGGCGAGACCGTAGTCTGCCCGGGGCACGGGCCCACCTCGGACTTAGCGGAGGAGCGGGAGAACAATCCCTTTCTTCAGGAGGGCGCCGTTGAGCGGATGGGGCTGTTGTAGGGGCCCGGCATGGCGTGCCCCTGCAGACCGCGGTCGTTCCCCCTACGCGCCAGTCCCGTGAAAGGACCTAATCTGCTCAGTAGTGAACTTAACCAACTTCACGATACGGGCCTTCCTCCGCAGGGAGCTGGGGACAAGGGTCTCGACTGCCGCCTTGCTCCCCGCCTCGACGATAGATTAGCCTACTGGCTGCCTAGCCGACATCGCCTTGACATGGCTAGTGGTGATGCTCTTCCCGCCGATACCCCAGTCACCGCTCTTCACCTCCTCGATCATCACCCACGTAACTTGTCGGATGTCCTCGATGGACACCATTGTTTCGGTGAGCTTGCTAAGGGGCTGTCACAGAATAATCGTTCCAACTTATAGGAGTGGCGATCGCGGC
>CAZPYZ010000111.1:0-379 GCA_964590215.1 uncultured Dehalococcoidia bacterium
GGCCAAAGGAATCTCCGCAAGAACTTGGCGAGCCGATTCCCGATCTGTTGCCCCTCTTAACCGGTCAGCGGTAGCAACGAGTTCCTCCGAGCGTGGGAAGGGCTTCTTAAGCGTTTGTCCGGCAGCCCCACGGGGAAGGAACCGGAACCGGCCTCGTCCCTGTAATAGAGCCGCGAAGTCTTCGTCACTCATAGCCCGGAGCGCGTCGGCGATGCTTCCCAATAGGCAGGCTGTTTCCTCTCGGTTCATTCTGGAGCTCCCTCAAATTCTCTGAAGGAATTCAGTAGCCAGATCCTCTAATTCGCTGCGAACTCCCTCATATGTGGCGCCGGATGCCGACTGTAACACCACGGGTACGCCGTACTCCGGCGCGCGCCTG
>CAZPYZ010000111.1:389-9885 GCA_964590215.1 uncultured Dehalococcoidia bacterium
AAGGTGTCGAACACGGGTAAACCCGCTTGCTGGAGCTGCGATATGTACTGCTGGTGGATTGCTTTGGGTGCCCGCCGGTACAGCCCAACCATGGTGGCAATGACGCCGAGGATTCCTGGCTGGATGGGCTGCCAGTCGGCACCTGACTCCTTTACATACCCATTGAAGTCCTCGACCAATTGCCGCACATGGCGTCGAAGCTGATCGATACCCAAGGTCGAAAGATAGTCAGGGATCGCGGGAATGAGTACCCGGGAACTTGCCGTTATCGCAGTCTTAGTGACGATGTTGAAGTTCGGCGGACAGTCAATTAGGACAAAGTCATACTCGTCATCCGGTATCGCGCTCAAACCATCACGGAGGCGTGAATGAAGGCGCAGGAAGTTAAGGCGGAACTGCCTGGCGGTGCCCCCTCCGAGGCGCGCTGCCAGTTCTAGGTCGACGTTAATCAATGCAAGGTGTGAAGGAATTAGGTGGAGCCCACCGCCGCTGCTGAAGTATCGATTGACCCTATTCGGGCGCACAATGAGGCTACGAAGTGATAGGGCTTGGTCCATGTCGATGTATGCGTCATACCAGTTCTTGATGGTTCGGGATTCGGCCAAGTGCGATCGCCAGTATTCAACAGATAGAAACGAAAAGGTCAGGCTGGCCTGGGGATCGAGGTCGATAAGGAGGACTTTTTGGCCACGCCACGCCAGTTCGGCCGCGAGATTGGCAACAATCGTAGTCTTACCGACCCCTCCCTTGTAGTTGATTACGGATACGGTCCTCACAGGTCTCCTCGCTCTTCAGATTCTACCCAGTCTACCGCAAGCGCCGGATGCGGGGCAGTGCCGTCGCGACGGTGAGCGCCATGCCGGTGACCATTAACCCGCCGAAGGCGACCGCCGCTTGCACCCCCGCGAACTCGGCGATGGTGCCTGTGACGGTGCCACCCAAGGGCGTCAGCCGCCAGGTCAGCCCGTACACTCCCATCACCCGTCCGCGCAGCTCGTCGGGCAGGTGCAGTTGCAACACGATCTGGACGGTGGCCATGTAGAGCTGGTTGGCCACGCCCATGCAGAGGATGATGGCCATGGAGAGCGGGTACCATGGGGAGAACGCGAAAGCCATGAGCAGCAGGCCGAACAGCGCGGCTCCGGCCAGTGCCTGCAGGCCTCTGCGGCCCGAGTCAGCCATCCAGGTCACCGTCAGCGCGCCCGCGAGGGCTCCGATGCCGCTGGCCGTCTGCAGCAGCCCATATCCCACGGAGTCCACGCTCAGGATGTCTCTCGCGATAACGGGCAGCAGGACGGTATAGGACACGCCGAACAGGCTGTCGAAGAAGGTCATCCCGATGAGCGTGTAGAACAATTGGTTCTGGCGTACGAACCGAAGCCCTTCGAGGAGATCCGACAGAATGCTCTTGCCGCTGGGCCGCACCCGGGGTTGCTCGGTCCGGATCAGCGCCAGAAGCAACAGGCACACCGCGAACCCGAGGGCGGCGACGCCGAAGGCGGAGCCCGATCCAAACGCGGCGATAAGCACCCCCGCGAGGGCAGGGCCCACCAGACGGGAGAATTGCCAGACGGTCCCCGCGAGGGCCAGGGCATCCGGTCGCGCCTCGGCGGGCACCAGGTGGGGGACGAAAGCCTGGCGGGCCGGCTCATCGAAGGCCCTGGAAAGCCCGGCCAGGAAGGCAAAGGCCATGGCGTGCCACACTTCCGCGGCGCCCAGGGCCACCACGATGCCCAGCGCCAGGTAGAGTGCGCTCTGGGCAAGCTGGGCAAGCAGCAGTAACCGTTTCCGGTCTGTTCGGTCCGCGAGGGCCCCGCCCAGGAAGCTGAACGCGACACCGGGTACCGCGTTGCTCAGACCGGTAAGGCCGACCAGGAGCGGTGAGCCGGTCAGCTCCAGCACCAACCAGTACATCGCGATGTGCTGCATATTCTGGCCCATCACCGCGGCGAGCTGGCCGATCCAAAAGAGCCGGTAGTCCCGGTAGCGCAAGGCCCTGAACATCTGCCGGCCGCCAGGGCGGGGGTGGGAAGGGCGCTCGACCGTGGTCGTCTGTCGTGTCATGCGGGCCAAACGGCATGAGCAAAGACCAGAACTGCTGTCTGGGCCACCTCATGGATAGCGCCGTAGGTGTCTCCGGTCAGGCCGGGAAGACGGCCAAGGAGCGCGCGTGCGGTGGCCCACGCAGTCAGACCAACCGCGGCCAGGATCATTGGTCCGGCCGGCCCGGCCACGAGCAGGGCCACCACGAACACGAAGGCGGTTGGCCAGAGGATCCGCCAGACCGAGGGTCCAGTGCGGAAGGCGGCGCCTAGTCCTTCGGTCCGGGCGTAGGGGAACAAGGCGATGGCCATGGCCATGGTCCAGCGGCTCAACGTCGTCGTGAGGAGGAGTACAACCCCTCGCATCGTGGGAGACAGCGCGGCAAGGGAGGCATACTGGGCCAGCAGCACCAGTGCTACCCCCGCGATGGCGTAGGCTCCCACGTGGCTGTCCCGCATAATCTCGAGCCTGCGCTCCGGAGTCACACCTGTGGCGAAGAAGGCGTCGCAGGTGTCCGCCAGCCCGTCCAGGTGCAGTCCCCCGGTGGCTCCAAACAGCAGGAGTAGCAGCACGGCGGACACAACCGGGACCGGCAGCGCGAGCCGCAGCGCCTGGTCCACGAGGGCCAGGGCGATTCCCAAGAGCGCCCCCACTAGCGGGAAGAAGCTCGGGGCGCCCCGCAGCGCCTCGGCGCTTGGCTGCCAGGGTGGGCGAAGGACGGTCAAGAAGGTGACCGCAGCTATGAAGGCCATCCGCGTCCTCGGGGCATAACCGGAAAGCCGGTGGGGCAGGCTGGAAAGCGTGTCCGCGCAGGTTGGAAACCTGCACCACCCAGGGCGGCGGTTCTTAGTTTCGGCCGCATGCGTCGGCGGGCGGGCAAACTCACGATGGCCCCGAGACGCCCGCCTCGTCGAAGGTGGTCATCTCCCTCAAGGTTCGCACCGCGGCCTCGATTATGGGAAAGGCGAGGATGGCTCCCGTGCCCTCTCCCAACCTGAGGTCAAGCTCGAGCAGCGGGCGCAGGCCGAGCCATTTGAGAGCCACGGCGTGCCCGGGTTCCACGGACCGGTGGCCGGCGATAAGGTAGTCTCGAAGGGGAGGACAGAGCGTGACCGCCGCCATCGCCGCCGCGGTGGAGATAAAGCCGTCCAGCACCACGGGGACGCGCCTTGCCGCGGCCGCGATGGCGGCTCCGGCCAGCCCGGCGATCTCCAAACCGCCAACAGCGCCGAGTACGGAGAAAGCGCTCTTGGGATCCGGTCTGTGGAAGGCGAGTGCCCTGTCCACCAATGCGATCTTATGGCGCCAGGTACCGTCGTCGATCCCCGTGCCTCGTCCCGTCACCAGATCCGCAGGTTTGCCCGTGATGGCGGCGACCACCGCACTGGCGGCGGTCGTGTTTCCGATCCCCATCTCTCCCAGGGCGAGGAGGTCGGGCGCTACTTCGTTCGCCAGCGCGATGCCAGTTTCCATGGCCTGTCGGATCTCCTCCGGGGTCAACGCCGGTTCCTGGACAAAGTCCCTGGTGCCCGCTCGGACCTTGCGGGTCACGAGGCCTTTCTGCGGCCCCAGGTCCGCCGCGACGCCGATGTCGACGACGACGACCCGGGCGCCCATCTGCCTGGCCAGGACGTTGATGGCCGCGCCACCGCGCAGGAAGTTGGCCACCATCTGGGCGGTCACCTCTTGGGGGTAGGCGCTGACACCGCGAGCTGCGACGCCATGGTCCGCGGCCATCACCAGCACCGCTCGCTCCTCGAAGGAACGCGCAATGTTGCCCGTGATCCCGGCGAGATGGATGGATAGATCTTCCAGCCTCCCCAGAGCGCCCTGAGGTTTGGTCAACCGGTCCTGCCGCGCTCGTGCCCCGTCCATCGCCTGAGCGTTAAGGGGGGCGACGCGGGCCGCCGTTTCCTCGAGGAGACTCATGCGACCGGTGGTGGAGGCGCCACTTGCTGGCAGAGGATGAGGGCCTCGCCAGCGACGAAGAGCAGGATGATCACGATGACGACGATGCGGAACGCCCGTGACACGCGGGCAAGCTACCACACGGGTGAGGGGGCTGGCAATGGCGGCCTAGCGTGGGACCGTCTATACATATGGCATGGCAGACATCGTTCTGAGCGGTTTCCTGCGCGTCGTTACCTTGCCGGGAGTGTTCAACCCCCCGAGTACCATGGCCGACGCACTTGAATTTGCCGAACGTGTGAGAGAGGCGCCCAATTGCGTCAGCATTGCGCCAGGGCCACGCCACTGGGGTATCTTTGTGAACCTCTGCCGGGTTTCCGGAACGCGGGGTAACTTGGTCCCCGACGCGTACCTGGCTGCCCTGGCAATCGAGTCGGGAAATGAGTGGGTGACGACTGACGTGAGCTACAGGCGTTTCCCAGGCCTCCGGTGGCGGCACCCTCTGGCGTAGCCGCCCACCGCCTTCCACCCACTGCTTTTCGCCTTCTGTCCCTACTGAGCCTTGAAGGTGTCGCTCCATTCCTTGTTGAGCCGCAGATACGTGTCCCCGTAACTGACGCTGGGCTCGATCTGGGAACCCTCTATCCACTCGTTGAAGCTGGTCAGGTTCACCCAGTCGGCCGCCGCCTGAAGTGCCGCGTCCCAAGTTTGGGCGAGATAGGCCCCGCCCTCTCGGTCCCGCGCGAAGCCCTCCGGGGCCGGCCGCACCCGGGTGTCGTCGTAGCCCGGCATCGCGGTCGCCATGAAGATCCTGTCCCCCCGCGCCCGGACCCGGCTGGCCCAGCTGGACGTGGTGTTGTAGACGTTGGGGGACCAGGCGACGCTATAGCCGAACTGGCCATCAAACACGTCCAAGAGGTTATAGTCCAGCCCCTCCATAATCCAGATGGCCCGGCGATCGGGGTCCGCCTGGTCCCGGATGCTAATCCAGGCCTGCAGCGCGGACTCACTCCCCGCTCGTGCCACGCCCCCCGGCCGCCAGAACAAGTAGACTGGCCTGCCTTGCCATCGCAGCCAGTTGGGGCGCTCTTCGTAGTTCTGCCGGAGGTAGCGGAGCGCCGCGATCACCTGGCTTTGGGTGCTGAACTGGGGCTTGTCTGTCTCGAGAGTGATCGTGGCCCAGACGCCCTGCTGGGCGCCGCTGGCCAGCAGCTTCTGCAGGTTCCCATCGGTCCGCCGGTCGCCCGGACCAAGCCACGAAAGGGCGAGGGCGTCTAAGCCAGCGGTGCGGGCCTCCCGGACGTGGCGGGCGATGGTGGCCGGATCGTCAGAGTTGTACCGGACTGTGGGGATATCGGAAACGGTCGCGGGGTCAAAGGTGTCGGTGTCATACCAGGCATAGTACTGACCGATGACCGGGCGGCTAGGTCCCAAGGGCGAGAAGGAGGGAGAGGGGCCCTCGGTGGTGAAGCTGAAGGAGGCGGACCAGGCGACTGGCCGGCCGTCGCCCTGGACCCGAGGCCGGACCCGCCAGTGATAGGTCGTGGCTGGCTCCAAGGAAGTCCCCGCGGGCAGCGAGAAGCTGTTGGCCGGCTTGGTCACGCCCCCATGGAGCAGCACCCAATACACCGCAGCCGTTGCCTTTCCGGGGTCGGTCTCGAACGCGGGGTCGCGGCTAAGCTGGACTTCGTAGTAGTAGAGGCCGCTCCTGCTGTTGGCCCATTGAAGGGTTGGGGTGAGTGAGACGTTCGTGGCGCCGGAGCTAGGGGCCACCGCGGCGATTCCGCTGCTGGTCACCTGAGGGGTCTTGAATCGTCGCTGGGCCCATGGGCTCCAGGACGCGTGGCTCGGGTCGATGAAGCTGGGTGCGTCGGATACTCGGACTCGCCAGGTATAGGTCATGTCGGGCAGGAGTCCGTACCACGCCGGCGGGGCCGGGATCTCCAGGGAGCTTGCGGCCGTTCCCATGTGGAGGTCTACGCCCGGTCCATCGTTGTTCGCAGGAATCACCTGGACGTGGACCTGTGTGGCCCCCGTTGGGTTGCGCCAGGTCAGGGAGGGGCTGAAGGAGGTGAGTACTGCTCCGTCGGGGGGACCGGTCAGCGTGGGAGCCGGCAGGACCACGGGTGGGGCAAGAGCGGTCCCTGCCGTGGGGAACGCGGCAGCAACAGCGCCAGACGTGAGGATGAGAGCAAAGACGATGAGAGCAGGACGCATGTCGCTATCTTATCTCGAAGGGGAAGGTCCTAACTTCCCTCTTGGTGTTCTCGGGCACACCCTGAGAATGCGATCGTCCTGCGGCGCGGGTTGCGCCCCGGACCGTCCATCCCGGTTGCTGGTGGCCACGTAGAGGCAGCCCTCGGGGCCGCTGGCGACGTCGCGCAGCCTTCCGTACTCTCCGGCCAGGAGCCGTTCGTGGAGCTCGACCTCGGTGAAGTCGGGCCCCGTGAACACTACCCGATGGAGCGCCTGCCCTCGGAGTGCTGCAAAGAACAAGCTACCCTTCCAGGCGACCCATGGCCCTCGATAGAAATCGGCGCCGGACGGGGCCCAGGTCTCTTCACCGCTCTCGAGCACGGGTGGAAGGAGAGCTGGGTCTAGCGGGGTGACAAGCCCGCTGCCCATCGGCAGTTTGCTGCCGGCGCGTACCGGCCACCCGTAGTTGCCACCCGGAACAATGAGGTTGACTTCGTCGTTGCAACAGAGGCCGCGCTCCCCCGTCGGGCCGTGCTCAGTGGCGAAGAGACGCCCGCTCTCGGGGTGCCAGGCCAGCCCCTGGACATTTCGGTGGCCGAGGGAGTAGACGGACCATCCACCGGTGGGGTCTACCCGCAGGATCTTGCCTGCGAGGGATCCCGGATCCTGAGGCAAGTCGAAATCGTTGGCGTAGCCGGTGGTGAGGTAGAGCATACCGTCCGGCCCGAACTTCAGCCGACCGCCGAAGTTCGTCATAGCCATGGGCAGACGGTTCAGCAGTACGCGCTCGTCCGTGGCGGCCCCTTCTCGGAGCGTGAAGCGGGCCAGGCGTGTGCCTTCTGGGTGGGTATAGTGGACATAAAACCATCCGTTGTGCAAGAAATCTGGGTCCAGGGCCAGCCCCCGCAGCACGCTCACGGCGTCGGGCGGCCGCGGGAACTCCACGACAACACCGGGTTCGCCTCCCGGCGCCAGCACCTTCAGCCTGCCTGAGACTTCCTCCGTGAAAAATAACCGGCCGTCCGTTGCGAATGCGAGGGCCCAGGGGACATGCAGGTGTTGGGCAACTACTTCGACGTGAGGAGCCGCGGTGGCGGGACCGCAGGCGAGGGCGCCGGCGCCACATGCGAAGAGGCCCAGCCCTGCTAGGGCGATCCTCAAAGCATGTCAAACTCGGGCCGATAACGGACCACCCCAGCTTTTCCAGCGAGGGCGCCGGGCTTTAACTCTAGCGCCATGAGGGCCTCATCGGGGACCGGACGCTCCCAGCGGATGCCGAAGCGGCTGGCGGGGACGAAGCCGAACCGCGGATAGTACTCCAGGTGTCCGATGACGAACAGGGCCTCATGGCCCTCTTCCCGCAGGGTGTCGAGACCCGCCTGGACCAGCTGGGATCCGATACCGCGCCGCTGGTGCTCAGGCAGGACCGCCATCGGGCCCAGAGCGACGGCCTGGTACTGGCCGTCGATGGTCACTGGCGAGAACATAATGTGCCCGACCACCTCACCCTCAGCCTCGGCGACGAGGGACAGCGTCACGCCGCCGTTGGTGCGGAGTGCCTCGACAATCTGGTATTCGTCGGGCCGGCCGAAGGCGAGGTCATTTACCCGCCGGACGGCGTAGGAGTCAGCCGGTCCCTCTCGCCGGATGTTAACGGTGGGGGTCACAGCGGGACGCTGTGGTGACACCAGCTGCTCCGAGTGATCGCTGCGAATGTAGAGCAGGCGCCCTCGCCTGCTGGGGCCCGAGAGTATGGCTAATCCCGAATCGAACGTACAGGGCCGAGCGGGCGGCCCCCACGCCCGGGAGCGCGGCTTCCCAGGCTCCCGGGGCGGGGGATCGGGAAGGCAGGATGCCTGCGCTCCCAGGGGGGCTTCCCGGCCGCACTTCTGCACCTGGACCTAGCGAAGCTTCGCCTCAAACCGACCAGTCAACGGCCACAGCCATGCCCGCGCGCCTCCCCATTGCCCCACTCCCCCTCGCCCCGTCTGTGCTTGTCTCCGAAGCTCTGACAGGAATGTACAGACTTGCGGCCGACAAGCACAGCTAGTAGCCGCCGTCTCCCGGCGACATCCCGCGTGGCGTGGCAGTGGGCGTCACCCTGGCCGTAGGCGTGGCAGTGGGCACCGCCGTGGCGGTGGCCGTTAGACTCGGCGTTGGGGTCGGTAAAGCCGCCGCTGGACTGGTCGTGAAGCTCCACGCCGGCGGCCATGCCAGGGGAGTCCCATCCCCCTGCACCCGCGGGCGGACCCGCCAATGGTACATCACGCCCGCTTCCAGGGGGAACCCACTCGGGACCGTGTAGCTGTTTGGCGGAGCCGTCACCCCACCATGGCGCAGCTCGTGGTAGAGAAACGCGCTGGGTCCGAACAACGGGTCCCTGCTGACCTGCACCTCGTAGTAGAAAACATCGCTTCGGCTGCTGGCCCATTGGAGTGTGGGAGTGCGGGTGTTGACGGAGCCCCCGCCCGTAGGCGAGACCGGGCTGACGATGGCGCCTGTCACCGCTGGGGTCCGGAACTGCCGCTCCGACCATGAGGTCCACGACGCGTCCTGGGCCGGGTCCGCAGGAGCGAGCGCATTGGAAGTGCGCACGCGCCAAGTGTACGACATGTCCGGAAGCAATCCATACCACTGGGGTGGCGCCGGGATGGCGAAAGAGGTGGCGGGGGACCCCAGGACGACGTTCACCCCCGGCCCATCGTTGTTGAAGGGAACGACCTGCAGGTGTACCTGCGTCGCCCCCGGTCCGTTGGTCCAGGAAAGCGTGGGGCCGAAGGACTCCAGGCGGGCGCTGTCCGCGGGGCCGTTAAGGGAGGGGGGTGTTGGAGGCGGCTGTTGGACGATGACCTTTCCCCTCATCCAGGGATGGGGTTCGCAGAAGAACCCGAACTCTCCCACCTGGTCGAAGGTGAAACTGAATGACTCCCCGCGCCGCAAGAGCGCCGACTGCCAGAGCCCACTGTCACTGGTGGTGGTGTGGCCGGTCCCGTCCTGGTTGGTCCAGGTCACTTTCGATCCCCGAGTTACCGTGATGGAGTTGGGATCGAATCTGAAGTCTTTGATGGCGACCGCTGCGTCGGCTGCGGCCGCCTGTTGAGCAGGGAAACCATACTGGAGGCCAAGCCCAGCGATGACAACGGTGACGATTGTGGTCCTGGGCGAAAGGAGCCGTCTCGGCAGCCGGTAACCCCCCGCCAGATGCTTCACCAGGTTCAGCATGACAAAGCCGGCCTTACTACGCCATAGCAATACGGCGGGTAGTTACGCTCTGCTAGAAGCACGGCCGGAAACCCGGTGACACTGGGGCTGCGCCCCAGACCCCAGGTTCACGCAGCGGTCGTTTGCC
>CAZPYZ010000112.1:0-9838 GCA_964590215.1 uncultured Dehalococcoidia bacterium
GCGGAGAAAATCGAAGAGACCATGGCCACCTGGCGCAGGTGATGCCCGAGCTCTTCGCTCTTAGCTCTTAGCTCTTAGCTCTTAGCTCTTAGCTCTTAGCTGAGAGAGGTTAACCAAGAACGAGGGGCGGCGCTATACGGCCGCCCTCTTTCTTGTACTTGTCCCTGTTCAAAGGTGGGGCGACGGTCCAAAGGGCTCATCCCGGGCATGGACGAAGGCCCTTACTCCTTCCTGCTCCTGCAGCTTCCGCAGGTCCAGCCCGTCGGATTCCCGGATCAGGGGGTGCTCTCGCGCTGCGGCATGCCCAATGGCGTCTATGAGCGAGCTGTACGCCAGAGCGACGTTCATCCCCATAGCCTCCATCGTCCCGTCGATCATGCGCTTGTTGAACCGGACGGCGTAGGGCGGGACGTAGGTGAGGCGTTTTGCCAGCGCGAAGGCAGCGTCCATGAGCCGGTCGTGGGGCACCACCTCCAGGACGAGGCCTATGCGGTGCGCGGTCTCCGCGCTCACGTGGTCGCCCGTGAGGATGATCCGCTTGGCCCATTGAGCAGGAACGAAGAAGGGCAGGCGGGTGGCGGCGATGGTCCCGTGGCGGATCTCCGGCGCGCCAAACACCGCGCGCTCCGATGCGATGAGCATGTCGCAGTGGAGGGCGTACTCAAAGCCCCGGCCCAGGGCGTACCCGTTGATGGCCCCGATGATGGGCTGCGGCACCGAGACCTGCCACCGCAGCCCCCACTCTCGGTACTCCTCCGTGGCTAGGTACGCGCCCAACAGCCCTCGCTCCTGCGGTCCGGGTCGCGCTCCCTCGTCGCCGCGGCCGCCCATATTCGCTCCAGCAGAGAAGGCCCGTCCGGCGCCGGTCCAGATGATCGCCCGCACCTCCGGGTCATGGGCCGCCTCCATCATCGCCGCCTCGATGTCCCGCTTCAGCCCCACGCTCAAGGCATTGAGCCGTTCGGGGTTGTTATTGGTGATGATGGCGACGTGCTCTCGCACCTCGTACAGGACGTTTTCGTACTCGGCCATAGACCTACCTCAACTAACCCGGCTGCGTGAGCCGTACTTCCTCACTTCCTGACTCCCCTACCCCTCCGGTGGCGGCCACTCCGTGCCGTCCACCGCAGGGCGCTCCGACGCCGGCAAGGCCAGCCCCTTCTGGACCACCCTGGTGAAGGCCTCGATGATCACGTCTCCCCACTCTCTGGCCCGGGCAACCCGGTACGCGTACCGCCCCCGACGCACGGCGGTCCGCGATGCCTCCTCCATCTCGCCGAAGGGCTTCATCGCCTCGGCGGGTGAGGCCAGCGTCTTTCTGACCTCCTGCTCCATCACCTCGAACCGCGGCACCAGCTCCTTGGCGGTCTCGATGAAGCGGGCCACCTCCTGCATCTGGGCATCGAAGACCACGAACACGGGCAGCGTCCCGGCGCGGTTGGCGGGCAGAAAGCTATCGGTGAGCTCCCGGTGCTGGTCCCGCTTGAAGGTCCTCGCCTCCAACCCTTTCGTGCATTCACTCAACCGTTGCAACGTGGGCGTCGTGGTGACGCAGTCGGCGCACCATTCTTCCGTGAAGATCGCCATCCGTAGCGGTCGTGGCAGCCCGTCGAAATAGGCCTTGGCCTCTGGCGACACCTCCACCGCTTCGTATATCTTCAGGATCGGTTCCCGGTTGAGGGTGATCTCCTTCAGGTGCTCTTCCGTAGTCATTCCCGTGTAGAAGGTTTCCGCAGTCAGTGTCATGGTCGTTACTCCTCCTTGGTAGGCCTGTACCCTGTTCCATGATCGAGGCTGACTACACGGGCCTCTGTCGCCCTGAGGAACGAAGGGTCTGGCGAGGTGGGGCCCCTCTCCATCAGATGCTTCCCTTCGGGCTTCGCTCAGGAAGGCTCTTCGTCAGAGCTTGTGATTCTTTCGTAGCGCGGGGGCTTGTCCCCCGCCTCCCCTGCGGGCCACAAGGACCCGCTCTACGGGTTTGGGCGATTCTTTCACAGGCTCTCAGCATGACGGCGCCGCGGAGTTCCCAAGGACACGAGCATGGCCTCGTGAAACAGTCTACTCAGGTGCTTTCAGAAACGCCCCCTGGGTTCCATTACCCTCACTCACCTCACAGATGTCAGCTCGCAGACGGTTTGGGCGGCACCGCCACGCCCGGGATCTGCAGCTGGATCCGCCCCAGGGTGTTGCGGGTGGTGAAGAAGAGCGTCCTCCAATCCTCCCCTCCCCAGGCCATGTTGGTGGTGGATGGCTGCCCGTGGACGATGATCCCTAAGGGCTTGCCCGTGGGATCCATGACCCAGATCCCGCCGGCCCCTCCACAGTACACGTTCCCTTCCACGTCCACCTTCATGCCATCGGGATTCCCGGAACGCTCCCCTTTCAACTCACAAAACACCCGGTCCGTGCCCAGGTTCAGCGTCCCGTTGGGGTTCATGTCAAAGGCTCGGATATGCCTTCTGCGGGTGTCGTTGATATAGAGGATGGTTTCATCTGGAGAGAAGGCGAGACCGTTCGGCGTCACGAAATCCCGGACCAGCAGGGTGATGTTGCCGAGGTCAGGAGCCACGCGATAGACTCCCGCAAAGTCGAGGTCGAGGTCCGGCGCAGGGGCGCCGGGGTCCGTGAAGTAGATGTTCCCGTCTGACTTGACCACGACGTCATTCGGTCGGTTTAACCGGCTGCCCCGATAGTTGTAGGCCACCACCGTGATACTGCCGTCCGGCTCCTGCCGCGTCACCCGGCGCGTGCCGTGCTCGCAGGCCAGCAGCCTGCCCTGGAGGTCTCGGGTCAGCCCGTTGGCGTAGTTGGTGTTCTCCTGGAACACGGTCACGCCCTCCCTGGGCGTGTACTTTATCCTCCGGTTCTGGCCGATGTCGCTGAAGAGGAGGTAGCCCCCTTCCTTCCACCACAGCGGGCCCTCCGCCGGCCCCGCGCTGGAGCCGAACCCGCTGCCCAGCTCCTCCACGTCCCGGTCCTTCGACACGATCCGTTCCAGTCCCGGATCAATCAGCTCGATAGGCATTTCGACTCCTTCTTCTTCCTCGGCGCCATCGCCACGGCCTCGCTTAGTACAAAGCGAAACCTTCGCGCTCGAAGTCGCCGTCGAAGACCAGGGCCTGGCGCACCCCATACTGCTGCATCACGACGAAGCTTGCGCAGTCCACCAGGCTGAGCCCACGCCTGCCCCGCTGCTCCAGCAAGGCAGCCGCCTCCCGGTGGTCTGGTTCGCTTAACCAGTGGACCTGGAAAACGTCCATCTCCCGCAGGAAGCGCAAAGCCGGGTCTGGTCCTAACCGGCTCTGGAGGAGAGCTACGGCCTCTACCACCACGTAGCTGTGGGTTAGAAGATCCTCCTGCTCTTCTAGGGCCTGGGCGAAACGCCTCTGGGCCTGCTCGTGATTTGGATCGTCCCGGCCGGCTATGCCATCATACGCCGCTGAATGCGCTCGCTAACCACCAGCAATCTCCGGAGGGTTGGTACCAGGCGGCGCCAAGCCTAGGACCTTCCGCCCCTCCTGTCAAAGGACACCAGGAACCTGGGAACCTCAGAATCTGGGAACGTGGGAACCTCGCCCCTAGGTTCCTATCTTCCCAGGTTCCTCCCCGGTAGAATGAGGGCACCTCTCCCGAGGAGACAGTCATGACTGAAGGCTGGCAGGGCCGCTTCTACGAAGATTTCAAGGTCGGTGACGTGTACCGCCACCCCCTGGGCCGGACGGTCACCGCGACGGACAACATCTGGTTCACCGGCATCACCCACAACCCCAACCCCATCCACTTCGACAGTTACTATGCCAGCCAGACGGAGTTCGGCCGGCCCCTGGTCAACTCCGCCTTCACCCTCGCCCTGGTCACCGGCCTCAGCGTCCAGGACGTCAGCCAGAACGGCATCAACCTGGGATGGGACGAGGTACGGCTGCCCAACCCCCTCTTCGAGGGCGATACCATCTACGCCCAGACCGAGGTCCTCGACGCCCGAGAGTCCCGCTCACGACCCAACGTGGGCATCGTGAAGGTGAAGACCATCGGCTTCAAGCAGGACGGCACTATCGTCATCGAGCTCACCCGCAATGTGATGGTCTACAAGCGGGGCCATAAGCCCAGCATCCCCCAGCCGAGGCCCCAGTAGGCAGAAGGCGGAAAGCAGCACAGTGCGCGGGGCCGCACTCTGGAATCGGCGCCTTTGACCCAGGACTCAGCACCTTGGACCTTGGACTTTGAACCTCGAACCCTGAACTTTGAACTCGACTAGCGCTTCGGGTCCCCTGGTCGGCCTGCGCGTCCTCGACTTCAGTTGGGGCATGCCTGGTGGACTGGCGACCATGATCCTCTCGGACTTCGGCGCCGAGGTGATCAAGGTCGAGCCCCCGGGCGGCGATCCCTTCCGCGGGCACCCCGCCTGGGTCATGTGGAACCGGGGCAAGAAGGGAATCGTCCTCGACCTGAAGACAGGCGAGGGCCGCGAGCACGCCCGTCGGCTTGCCCAGGGCGCGGACGTTCTGCTGGAGGCGTTTCGCCCCGGGGTGGCCGGCGGGCTGGGGATTGGGTACGAGGACCTGCGGGGCAACAACCTCGGCCTCATCTATTGCTCCATCAGTGGGTTTGGACAGCGAGGCCCTCTGGCTCAAGTCAAGGGCTACGAAGGCGTCGTCGCGGCACGGGCGGGAAGGATGATGACCTTCGAGGACCAGGTCCCACGGCCGGGGCCGGTCTTCTCCGCCGTCCCCGTCGCCAGTTGGGCCGCGAGCCAGGCGGCCATCCACGGCATCCTGGTCGCCCTCCGGCTCCGGGAGCGCACCGGCGCCGGGCAGTGGGTCCAGACCAGCCTGCTCCAGGGCACTATCCCCTACGATACCCAGGGCTTCATGGTGCGGCAGTTCACCCGCATGTTTCCCGATCGCTTTGAGGGCGACCCCATCGTCAGCCTGCGTCGGGTCGCCACCCTGCAATACCTGCCCGCCCGCTGCAAGGACGGCCGCTGGATCCAACTTGCCAACAACAACTTTCGTCTTTTCCAGTCCACCATCAGGGCCATGGGCCTCTGGCAGATCTACAGCGACGAACGGTTTAAGAACGCCCCTGACCTGACCCCGGAGAACCGGGAAGCCCTCCGAGAGATCATCCTGAAACGGATGCAGGAGCGGACTCTGGAGGAGTGGATGCAGACGTTTATCGAGGACGGCGATGTGGCCGCCGAGCCCTTCCTCGATGCTCAGGGAGGGATGGGCCACACCCAGTTCCTCCACAATGGCCACGCCATCGAGATCGACGACCCGCAGGCCGGCCCGATGACCCAGGTAGGCTTGCTTGCCCATCTGGCCGGTACGCCCGGCGCGGTCCAGGGGCCCGCTCCCCGCCTGGGTGAACACACCGCAGCGGTGCTGGGAGGCTTGCCTTCTCAGTCCGAGAAGGCGACGCGCCGCCCCGCGCGCCAGCCAATCCGGAGCGGGCGTGGGGAAGTCCCTCGCTTCCTCACTTCCTCACTTCCTCATTTCCCCCTTGAAGGCATTACCGTCCTCGAGTTCGCCACGGTCATCGCGGGCCCCTATAGCGCCTCGCTCCTGGCAGACCTCGGCGCCCGGGTCATCAAGGTAGAGCCACCCGGCGGCGACCTCATGCGCCAGCTCAGCGGCGGCCTCGGTGGCGGCGCCGTCAAGACCACTGCGGGCAAAGAGAGCATCGAGATCGACATGAAGACCCCTGAGGGTCTCGACCTGGCGCACAAGCTCATCGCCAGGGCAGACGTCCTGCTCCACAACTTCCGCCCGGGCGTCCCGGAGCGCCTCGGTATGGACTATCAAGCCGCCACTGCCATCAACCCCCGCCTCGTCTATGTCTACGCGGCCGGCTACGGCAGCACCGGGCCCCATAGCCTGCGTCCGGCATTCCACCCCTTGCCCGGCGCCCTCTTCGGCGGTGTGCTGCGGCAGGCAGGGAGCGCGACCCCGCCCCCACCCAACCAGGACCTCACCATAGACCAGGTCCGGGAGGTGTCTCGCAGGCTCTTCAGGGCCAACGAGGTCAATCCGGACTACAACGCGTCCATGGCGATTACCACCGCCATCCTGCTGGCCCTTCACGCCCGGGAGCGCACCGGGAAGGGACAGGAGGTGGAGGTCACCATGCTCATGGCCAATGCCTACGCCAATGCCGACGAGGCCTACTGCTATGAGGGCCGGCCGCCTACTGCAATGCCGGACTCCGACTGCTTTGGATTGAACGCACGCTACCGGCTGTACCAGGCGCGGGAGGGGTGGGTCTTCCTCGCGTGTCCCGCCCCCGATGAATGGGCCTCCTTCTGCCGGCTCGTAGACCGCCCGGACCTGTTCGAGTTCGCAGAAGATATCTCGCTACAGGAGACCCTGGCCGGTGTTTTCAGAGAGCGTACCGCGGAGGAGTGGGAGCAGCTACTGACGCAGGCCGGTGTCCCTTGTGTACGTGCTGACCGAACCGTCGCGGAGTTCTTTGACGAGGACCCCCACCCCCGTGCCAACGGTCTCGTCGTAACGGCCAGCCACCAGCGGTTTGGAGAGTACCAGCGATACGGTCCGCTCGTGCAGTTCTCCGATGGGGAGACCCGCCACGGACCCGGGGTGCTGCGCGGCCAGCACACGCGACCCCTCCTGGCCGAGTTGGGGTACGCCGCTCACACGATTGAAGACCTCCTCGCCCGAGGAGTCGTCTTTCAGGAGGCGCCGTGAACCGCGGGGTGTTCCTTGAGGCCCTCGAAAGGAACTGGAGGAGGGGGTGTAAACTTCAGGCATGCCAAACCGCCTAGCCAAGGAAACCAGCCCTTACCTGCTGCAGCACGCCCACAACCCCGTCGATTGGTACCCCTGGGGACCCGAAGCTCTCGATCGTGCTCGCCGCGAGGATAAGCCAATCCTCCTCAGCATCGGCTACTCGGCCTGCCACTGGTGTCACGTCATGGAGCGAGAGTCCTTCGAGGATGAAGAAACGGCGCAGCTCATGAACGAGCACTTCGTGAACATCAAGGTGGACCGGGAAGAGCGGCCAGACCTGGATGCCATCTACATGGCCGCGGTCCAATCTATGACCGGTCGCGGCGGCTGGCCCATGACTGTATTCCTCACCCCAGAGACGCTGCCCTTCTTCGGTGGCACTTACTTCCCGCCCGTGGACCATCCCCGCATGGCCAGCTTCAGACGGGTGCTCACCGCGGTCTCCTCCGCGTACCGGGAGCGGCGAGACGACATCGAGAAAAACGCCCGGCAAATGCGCGTTCTGCTTCAACAGCACGCCGGAGGAGGGGCCCTTGGCGGGCCCCAGGGAGCGGCCACGCTGCTTCAGCCTGGGATCTTGGACAGCGCCTTCCGGGTCATCGCCGAGGCTTACGATCCCGCCTTCGGAGGCTTCGGCGGGGCGCCCAAGTTCCCGCAGCCGATGAACCTGGAGTTCTTACTACGAACCCATCACCGGACCCGGCATCCTCAGGCGCTGCAGATGCTGGAACATACCCTGACCTGCATGGCCTGGGGCGGCATCTACGACCAGTTGGGCGGCGGGTTTCACCGCTACTCCGTGGACGCCCGCTGGCTGGTGCCCCATTTCGAGAAAATGCTGTATGACAACGCCCAGCTAGCCCGCCTGTACCTCCATGCCTACCAAGTCACCGGCTCCGCCTTGTACCGGCGCGTAACCGAGGAGACCCTGGACTATGTCCTCCGCGAGATGACCAACGCAGCAGGGGGATTCTACTCCACTCAGGATGCCGATAGCGAGGGTGAGGAAGGAAAGTTCTACGTCTGGTCCGCCGAGGAGTGGCGGGACGTGCTCGGCGCGGAGGATGCCGGAATCCTAGGCCACTACTATGGCGTCACCTGGCCAGGTAACTTCGAGGGAGTCAACGTCCTCAGCGTAGTAGACCCGGAGCACCCACCACCGACCCTGGACGCCGCTCGAAGAAGGCTGCTGGAGGTGCGCAGCCAGCGGGTCTGGCCGGGCCTGGACGATAAGGTCATCACCGCGTGGAACGGCATGATGCTCAAGGCCTTCGCCGAGGCCGGGGCGGTCCTGGAGCGGGAGGACTACCTAGAGGCCGCACGCAGAAACGCCGGATTCGTCCTCGGCGAGATGTACCAGGACGGACGTTTGCGGCGGACCTGGCGCGATGGCCAGGCCAAGATCAACGGCTACCTGGAGGACTACGCTAACTACGCAGACGGCCTCCTGGCGCTGTACGAAGCGACCTTCGACCTCCGCTGGTTCCAGGAGGCCAGGGCCCTGGCCGGCGTCATGTGCGATCAGTTCTACGACCCGGCGGGCGGCTTTTTCGACACCAGCGCCGATCACGAAGAGCTGGTGAACCGGCCCAGGGACTTCATGGACAACGCAACACCCGCCGGGAACTCCGTCGCGGTGGACGTCCTGTTGCGCCTCGCCCGGTTGACCGGGGTCCAGGAGTACGAGGAGAAAGCGGCGGGCACGATGCGTCTGCTGGCCGTTTTCATGGAGCAGCACCCCACCGCCTTTGGGCACATGCTCCAGGCTCTGGACTTCTATCTCCAGCCGGGGCACGAGATAGCCCTGGTTGGAGAGCCGGCGGACGACCTGCTCAGGGTGATACGGCGTCCCTATCTCCCTCACAAGGTGGTCGCCCTCAAACGCCCCGGCGATTCCTCGGAGGAACGAATTGCCGTTCTTGAAGACCGGGAGCAGATCGATGGCCTGCCCACCGCCTACGTTTGCCAGAACTTCGCGTGCCAGCTCCCCGTCACCGAGCCCGAGGCCCTCGCCCGACAGTTGGGGATTTCGTGACATGAAAATCGCTTCGCTCCTTCCTAGCGCAACGGAGATCGTCTGCCTGCTCGGCCTGGAGGACGACCTCGTCGGTGTCACCCACGAATGTGATTATCCCGAAGGGGTGAAGGGCAAGCCGGTGCTGACCGCCAGCAACATCGAGCATCGCGGCAAAACCGGCGCCGAGATCGACCGCCACATCTCCGAGCACCTTCATGCCGGCTCGAGCATCTACCGTCTTGACCATGACCTTCTCGAGGAGCTCAACCCCGACCTCATCCTCACCCAGGAGCTGTGCGCAGTGTGCGCCGTCTCCTATACGGAAGTCCAGGCAGCCGTCAAGTCCATGGTCGGGGAGCGGCGCGTCCTTTCGCTGGAGCCCACGACCTTTGGTGAGATCCTGGAAAACATCGTGCAGGTAGGCCGCATCGCGGGGCGCGAGCAGGCGGCGAAGGAGGCGGTCCTCGCGCTGGGCCAGCGGGTGAAGCGGGTCGCCCAGGCTGCCGCTAAGGTCGCCTATCGCCCCCGAGTGTTCTTCTGGGAGTGGCTCGATCCCATCTACGTCGGCGGTCATTGGATCCCGGGGATGATCGACCTCGCCGGTGGCACGGACGGCCTGGGCGTGTCCGGCGCTAAGTCCCGAGTTGGCGCCTGGGAGGAGGTACAGGATTACCAGCCCGAGGTCATCGTGCTCTCACCATGTGGCTACAACGTGGAGGAGGTGGTTGAACGCGCTCGTGAGGTTTCTCTTCCCCCTTGGTGGAATAAACTGCCGGCGGTGGGCGCGGGCAAGGTCTACGCGGTGAATGCGTCCGCCTACTTCGCCCGCCCCGGTCCCCGTATCGTCGACGGCCTGGAGATCCTGGCGCAACTGCTCCATCCTGAGCTTAACCTCAGGCACCTGAAGGCAGATGAGGCCCTCTCCATCGCGACCCCTGGCTAAGTAGCCGTTCGGCAATTACCGCTTCGTACGGATGCCTGGCCGCAGGGTGTGCCGCGCCCGAACGCCGTGAAGGATGTGGCACAGGCGCCCTCGCCTGTGCGGGCCTCTGCGACGTGCAGCGGTTGTTAGCGA
>CAZPYZ010000113.1:0-6440 GCA_964590215.1 uncultured Dehalococcoidia bacterium
ACCGCAAGAAGGATCATTGAGCGCTTTGCCAAGTGCTCGCCCAGGGGACGAAGGTCGGCTACCGTGGCGACGAAGGAATAGTCGAGCTGACGTGAGGAACTTGAGTCTCGACAGGAGACCGTGATGCGCGTGACGATATTCCCCTGGGTGGGCAAGGAGTTCATCGAGGTCTCGGGGGAGGCAAAGGCTCAGCTCCCGGGCGACGCGGCGGTGCGGGAACTGCTGGGACGTTTCGCTGCCGAGCTGAAAGCGCATGGACTCTCTCTCGACGACGCCGTCCGCACCCGCCTCTGGGCGCGGGACCGGGAGAGCCGCGACTTCGGCAGCGCCGAGCGGCTCAAGATCCTCACTGGGAAGGCGCGCTCCTCCAGCTCCAGCTTCATCGCGTCCGGCCACTTCGACTCCGAGGCCAACGTGGCGATGGATCTTTGGGCCATGCGGCCGGGAAGTACGGCGGCCCAGAAGACCGTGCAGGAATACGAGCCGCCCAGAAGCCCGCTACGCTACATGGTCTACGAGTCGATGGTGTTCCTATCGGGAGTCACCTCGGATGCGGCGACCCTACGGGGTCAATTGAACAGCATTCTTCCTGACATAGGGCAGTCGCTATCCGATGCGGGTAGCTCTTGGCGCAAGGCGGTCCGGGTTTCCAACTTCCTGAAGCGAGGGCAGAGCCTCGACGATCTCCAGACCGGGCTGGCCACGGCGCTGGGGAGCGACCTCCCCAAAGAGATGGAATACAGCTTCGTGGACGGCTACGCCGGTCCGGCCAGCCTCGTCGAGATCGAAGTCACCGCGGTCGTGTAAGGGCTACCCCTGCGGCGGGTATTTTCCCCACCACCACCGGGCGATATCGTCCCGTCCGGCAAACCAGACTTTCGGGTGGCTGTTGGCGTACTGGATGAAGCGCACGAGGCCGGCGGCACGGCCCGGCCGGCCTGTGCGGCGTGTGTGGAGCCCAATAGATAGCATTTTGGGGTCCGTCGCCCCCTCGGCATAGAGGATGTCGAAAGCGTCCTTCAAATATTGGTAGAAGTCCTCGGAGTTGTGCCAGGAGTTGTTCGCGCCGTCGTTGCTGTCGAACGCGTAGGGGATCTCCAGCCAGGGCTCCCCCTTCACTTTCACGTAATAAGGCAAGTCGTCGTTGAAGGCCTCGCTGTCGTACAGGAAACCCTCCTCCTTCAATATCTCTCTGGTATTCATGCTGGGCCCTCCCCGGGAGAACCAGCCAAGCATCTTCCTGCCTGTCATCTTCTGGACCGACTCGACGGCCCGGTGGATGTATGCCTGCTCCTCGTTCCGCTCCATGTGCCACTGGGGCACCCAGCGCCAGCCGTGCCCGACGATGTCGTGCCCCTTCGCGACGATCTCCGGGCCGAGGGGCGGGCAGGACTCGAGTGCCATTGCGCAGACGAAGAAAGTGGCCTTCACCCCCTGCTCCTCGAAGATTCGCAGCATCCGCCACACGCCCGAGCGGGCCCCGTACTCCCACTGGCTCTCTGCCGCGAACGCGCGGATCCCCGGCTTCGGCCGGCTGGACGAGTCGCCGCTCACAAAGGGCTGCTGGTAGTCATCCCCAAACCAGGGCGACAGCTCGGAGCCCTCTTCGAAGTTCACGCACATGGAGATCGCGAGGCGTGCCCCGTTCGGCCACTCGATCCGGGGTGGCTTAAGCCCGTATCCGACGAAATCTCTGTCCATCGTGACCTCCTTTACTTTGCATCGCTGCCTCTAAGTCGCGGGTCCCAGACGTCTCGCAGAGCGTCCCCAAGCAGGTTCCATCCGAGCACAGCAAGGCTGATGGCAACGCCTGGGAAGATGAACAGCCAGGGTGCCCGGATCATGTACTGGCGCGCCCCGCCGGTCAACATTAACCCCCAGGAGGGGGTAGGTTCTGAAGGACCGAGGCCCAGGAAACTGAGGGAGGCCTCGAGGGTGATGGCTGTTCCGAGGCCGACTGTTCCCAGGATGATGATGGGCGCCATGACATTGGGGAGCAGGTGGACCAGCATGATGCGGCTCTCGCCGCAGCCTATCGCCTTGGCCGCCTCGATGTACGGGTTCTGTTTCTCCTTAATCACGGCGCTGCGGACCACCCGGGCAACCCCCCCAAAGCTCGCAACACTGATGGCCAGGATGACGTTCTGCGTGCCAGGGCCAAAGGCGGCCAGGATGGCCGTGGCGAGGATAATGGAGGGAAAGGCCTGCTTGGCGTCGATGAAGCGCTGCACCACGAGGTCAAAGGCGCCTTCGACGTGGCCTGACACCAGGCCCAGGAGAGAGCCGAGGGCGGTGCCTATGAGGATGGATGCCAGCCCGACCGCCAGCGAGATGCGAGAGCCGTGGATGACCCGGCTCAGCAAGTCTCGCCCGAACCGATCCGTGCCGAGCACGTGCGCGGCGCTGGGTGGGCTCATCACAGCGTCGGCGTCGATGGACAAGGGATCGTAGGGGGCGATCCAGTCGGCTTCGATGGCCACAACGATGAGCAGCAAGATGAGCGCGCAGCCGCACGCCGCCAGCGGCTTGCGCCGGATAAACCATGCCAGCCGCCGCCCCATCGCGACGGACCGTGTGTGCTGCAGGGTTAATGTGGGTGCCTGGGAATGGAGCGTCATTGGTAGCGGATACGCGGATCCAGCGCAGCGTAGAACAGGTCCATGGCCAGGTTGATGAGCACGTAGGCCGAGGCAAAGAAGACCACGTTGGCCTGGACCTGGGGGTAGTCCCGCTGATTGATGGCGAGTAAGGTTAGGCTCCCGACGCCGGGCAACCCGTACAGGGTTTCCAGGATGACGGTTCCCCCAAGCAAGCCGTTAAACTGTAGCCCGGCCACGGTAACGACGGGGATCAGGGCGTTCTTGAGGGCGTGTCGATAGATGACCGTGCCCTCCCGCAGCCCTTTCGCCCAGGCGGTGCGGATGTAATCCTGGCGCAGCACCTCCAGCATGGCCGACCGGGTCAGACGCGCGAGCACCGCGCTGGAGAAGGCGCCTAGTGAGAGCGCCGGGAAGAGAAACTGGAGCAGGTTCTGCCCCGGATTCTCATAGACCGGGATGTAATGCAGGGGCGGAAGATACTTCCAGAACAGGGCAGGCACCATGATGAGAACGGTGCCGATCCAGAAATTGGGCATCGACAGGAACGCTATCGGCACCAGTCGAGCGATGTAATCGGCGAAGGTATCCTGCTTCAACGCCGAGACCACACCTGCCGGAATGGCGATGAGCCATGCCAACGCTATAGTCAGCACCGCCAGTTCGAAGGTCACGGGGAGGCGTCCAGCCAGCTGCTGAATCACCGGGTCACCCGTGTAGAGAGATTCTCCCCAGTCGCCCCGGAGCACGCCGCCGAGCCAGATGACGTACTGCTCCCAGAGGGGGCGGTCCAGCCCGAACTCTCGGCGCAACTCCTCGTACGCCTCGGCGCCGAACGTCCCTGCGCCGGTTTCGCCCGCCCTCAGCAGCATGAGCGCCGCATCTCCCGGGATTGCACGCAGCAGGACGAAGATGATGACGGACACCCCAAGGAAGGTGGGGACGATCAGCAACAGTCGCTTGAGGGCGTAACGCCACATGCGGTGCGGTCGGGGTGCTTATTTCTTGAAATCGGCGTCGGAGGCGTCCACCAGGCACTCGTAGCTGACGATGCTGTAGTTGCGTAGGTGGGGCAGCCATTTTGCAACGAAATCGTGAACGCCCTGAGGCGGCGGGCCCGGCGCGCGACCACGCTGCACGAGGTCCCGCTCCAGGACGATGAGGTAGGCCGGTACCCCGCCGCTTAGCTGAAAGTTCTCGAGGACGCCACCCCGCTCCGGAGCGAAGGTGAACCGGCGCACGGCCCGCCAGCCCGCCTGTTGCTGGAAAAGCTCCGGAACGTGAATCCCGTCATACCACTGATGGAACGCCTCATCTTTCTCGGGCGCGACGTCGTACCGCGTGAGGCGGATCTGATAGGGCCTTTTGTTCTCCCCGGCGCCGTCAACGCCGGTGGCCGTCTTGTCAGAGACACAGCGGTAGCCGGCGGTGCTGTAGTGGGCAAGGTGGGGAAGCCAATTCTGGATGAACTCCATCTGCCCCGAAGACGGCCGCGATGGCGCTCCGCTCGGTGGGCCCATCGCCGGGTCTTGAACATACCGTTCCAGCAGGTTCAGGAACTTCGGCTGGCCGGCCTGATGGGCATACGGTCTCAGCGGCTCCGGAACGGTCGATTCCTCTGCAAGACGGCACATTCGGACCCGCTTCCATCCCGGGCGGGTGAAGAGGTCGGGAATGTGGTGATGCTCGTACCAGTCCCAGAAGGCAGAGTCTTTCTCCGGCACCGGCTGAAAGCGCATCAACGAGACCCGGTATGGGACCATTGTCTCCTGGGCCCCCGCTATTGGTGCCTCTCGTCGGGAAAACCATACAGGCGGATGCGCCTGATCTTGCCGTCAACCACGTCGTAGACGTTTACGCCGAAACGGTATGGGTGCCACTCGCCGTCCTCACCCGCATGCTGCACCTCCCATTCCACGGCGATGTCGTTTTCACCCAGGAACTCCCGCAGGTGTACCATGCGCCGCTTGGCCGGATTGGAAGCCATGCGCTCCACTATGGCCCGTACCGCCTCCTTCCCGTGCACTGGCGGTTGATTGGCGCTCTCCCACACGACGTCGTCGGCAAAAACCGCCATCAGCCGCTCCACGTTCCACGTCGAGTGCTCTGCCCGATAAACCTCGGCGGCTTCATGCACGCCCTGTGCGACCATAACGGCCTCCTCCTGCTGCGTTGCTCGCTATTTGTCAACCCAGACATTCAGGACCGACAGTCCATCCAGTTCCGGGCGGGCCTTATGCGGGTAGCCAAGTCCTCGGATCCAGGGCTGGCTCATGAGGTAGGCCTCGTGATTGATGAGGGGGATGCTGTAGTAACTCGTCCCCACATAGCGCTGCACATCGTGGATGGCCTCCTGGCGCTTTCTCGGATCCAGCGTGCGTGCTTGCAGTTCGATGAGCCGGTCTAGCTCAGGGTCGTTAACCTTTGTGGTGTTTTGAGCGCCTTTGCTGTAGAAAAAGCCGAAAGCGCTGGAAGGGTCTCCCCACGATCCCTGACTACCGCTGAAGAGGGCCTGGTAGTTGCCGTCGGCGTCGTCCTTTGAGAACACGGCCGGCTCCAGGGTGACTGCCTCGACTTCGATGCCCAAGTCGCGGCGGAGCTGTTCCCACAGCGCTGGCGCGGTTTTCTCGGTAAAGATGGAGCCCCTGCCCAGCTTGACCTGCAACTTGAACCCACTGGGGTACCCGGCCTGGCTGAGCAGCCGTTTGGCTTCGGCGAGGTCCGCAGTCTTGGGCTGGCGGAAGCCTGGCTCGTTTATGTAGGACTGCTCCGGCATGCTCCATACGCCGCGCCCGTTCTGGTGCGGCAAGACGAAGGGTGGGATGACTCCCTTGCCCTGGGTGACTACCTTAAGCAGCTCTCGCCGGTCCAGCGCCAGATGGAACGCCTTCCGGACGCGCAAGTCGCTCAGGGGCGGGCGGTCTATTCGGAAGCGCAACACCGCGTTGAAGTTCTCGTGGAACGGGATCACGTTGGCGCCCGGGCTACCCTGTAAGACCTGCTGCATCTCGTCGTTGTCGGCCGCGGTGTGAATATCGAGTCGCTGGGTCATAAACGCGGCCTGCTGGGTGGACTGGTCCAGCCCGATGGTGGCCTCGTAGCGGTCGAAGTAGGGCCGGCCTTCGACGTAGTACTCTGGATTTCTCTCCAGAACGACTGACTGCCCCTTGACGTAGCTCTTGAGTTTGAAGGACCCCGTCCCAACGACCTGGTTCTCAAGGTTTTCGCCAGCGTCGAACACGTGCTTCGGAATCAGGTCTACCTGCTCGAGCCCGTTGAGGAAGGTCGCGTCGGGCACGCGGGTGGTCATCTTCACGGTCAAAGGGTCCACGGCCTCGGCACTCTCCATGTATTGGATGTAGCCGGCGGACCGGGGCGCCCGGTTCCTTGGGTCCTTCACCCAGTTCATGGTGAAGACGACGTCTTCGGCGGTGAACGGCTTCCCATCGTGCCATTTCACACCGGAACGCAGTTGGAAGACGTAGGTTCGTTCGTCCGCCTGGTCCCACCGGGTCGCCAGGCTTCGGACCGGATCGAACATCATGTCCCCATAGCGGGCGACTTCGTCGTTCCGGAAGTGCAGGAGCCGGTCGTAGGCGGGCCGGAATGCCATATCCCAGCGGCCTGCGCCAGAATGCGGGTTGGCGTTTCCCGGGTTGGTGGCGACCTCAACGCGGATTGTCCCGCCGTGCTTTGGCTCCGGCGACGGCTGCCGGACAGCAGTTGATGGCGGCTGACTGACCGCGCAGCCTGTGAGGGCCAAAGCCGTCATCAGTCCCAGGGCCCAGGTCTTCCGTGCCGTCTCTATCATCACATCGCCTCTGCGACTCGTTGTTTCTGATC
>CAZPYZ010000113.1:6450-9750 GCA_964590215.1 uncultured Dehalococcoidia bacterium
AAAGGGCCGTTCCAGGTAGGCCAGGTGGTCGCTCTCGCCGTGGTGGTGGGTCGTGGTGTTGGGTGGGTAGTGGAGCGCGGTCTCGCGCAGGTAGGTCAGCGACCCCTCGTACATCGTGAGCATGTATTGGGCGGCGTCTCGGTCTATCAGCTCCCAGTCACCGCCGCATGCCACGTAGATGGGGCTGGTGTGGGCAAAGATGCCGCGGCCGCCGGTGCCATCATGGTGGGGCACGGGTTGTGCGTAGTCCGGCCCCCCGACTCGCGCCGCAAGCCAGGTGTGGCCATCAACGCGCAGCTTCGCCTTCAGTTGGAGCGTGCGTGCGCCCTTCGGCTCCTGGGTGGAGGCGACCACCTTCCCTTGCTGGACGATCTCCAGGGTGTGGATCGGGAAGATAGACGCGGCGCGCGCCTCGACCTCTACCTCGCCACCCCCTGCCGGCAGGTTCACAGTGTCCCCGAGCGCGGCGCCCTCCACGGTAAAGTCCAGCAGCGGCCCGGAGCTTAGATAGGAGCGGCCGAGGGCAAGGTTCTTGCACCAGGTCTCGTGGGTGAACGCCTGGTCGTGCGGGATGGAGACGTAGGTCCGGTACATTCCCAGCGGAATGCTGGCCGACATCTTGTCGGTGCCGCCCGCCAGCGGCAGGCGATAGCCGGCGTTGAGGTAGCGGTAATACTCCCGGTGACGGTAGAGGCTGTGCCGGTGCATCTCCACTGCGTCCACCCGCCCCGTGGCGATGAGCGCTGCCGCCTCCGCATTGGGGACCGGGAAATGGGGCACCACGACGGTCCCCCCCTGCGCGTGGGTGCGATCGGCCCACTCGGAGAGAGTGACCTCGAGGCTGCCACCCAGGTCAGCCTCGCTCGGTCCATCGGAAGCCCACGGCATCACCGTTTCCTTGAGACCGAGCAGGATCAGGTGGCCCAGAAAGTGCTGACGCTGCTCCTGGCTGACCCACACGATGGTCCGCCCGTCCTTCGAGATGCTGGGGCTGCCGGTAAACTCCTGGATGCTGGTGAAGAGATGCCCCCACTGGGCTTGGAGCAGGTTCACCACGTTCAGGTCTTCGCAGCGAGCTTCCAGGTGGCTTCCTTGGGTCGAGAGAAAGTGCACGTGAGTATCCCCGCTGTACCAGCCCTCGGCGTTCATATCCCGCCAGCGCTTCAGTCGGAGCACTAGCTGTTGCTGACCGGGTTCGATGGTGACCCGGGTGCGTAGCGGCTCGTACTCGAAGCCCCGGGCCACGTCGACGATCACTCCGCCCCGGGGCAGCCAGCCCTGGCAGCGGCCGTCGATGTAGGCATAGGTGATCTGCCCCATGCGGAGATCGCCGCCCACGTTGAAGTTATGCGTGTCGAAGTTAGAGTTGACGTGGTCGTGGTACCCATGAGGCTGGAACGGGATCCCCTCGGGGGAGCGGAAGTGGATGCGACATGGGATGGGCTGACCGGTGGCGTCGTCGACGATCGTGGTGTGCACCCAATTGCGCCCCCGGTCCACCAGTTCCACTCGTACCCGGCCCGCGTCCACGGACCCCTTCTCTTCCACCTCGCCCCAGCGGACACTGCCGAGGGTTTCCCCGGCGTGCTTCACCGTTAGCGTTGCGGATGGGATGCCCGCTACTCTCGCGTACGCCGGGTTCGCGCGGGGATTGTGAGCCTCTCCCCAACCGTGGTAGGTCTCGTCGGCGAGGAAGGCGTCGGCGGATGCCTGGGGCAACGGGTACGGATAGCCTGCCACCCCTCGATCTATCTCCAGTTCCAGGTAGCCCTCCCGGCGCGCGTCTTCCGCTTGGGGGAGGACGATGCGGACCTCACGTGCCCCCCGGCGCGTGAAGGGATGCTCCTCCAGGTGGCCAAGCGTGACGCCGGCGACGAGAAACCTGGGGCCCAGAGGCACGATCTCCAGGAAGTTGATAGTCAGGTCCGGCTGGGGGTTCACCCAGGTCCAGAAGTAGTACGCCCGTGGGTTAGCCCGCTGCAGCTCCTGAGCGCGGCTGCTCGCCTCATCCCAGCTTCCTCCCCCTCGGGGATAGACCCGCACCTGGGAGTCCTGCACCGCGTTGAACGGCAGTATCGGCTCCGACCAGATGCTCTCGGGGATCATCGATATCTCGAAACGCTCCCGGATGGGAGCCCGCACCGAGGTGCCGTCTTCGAAGTGAAATACGTACTCGGCGACCCGCACCCCGATAGGCCCGCCCCGCTCGATAACATCTGACTCGATCTGCCGGTGCGCGAGGATGACGCGGCGAGCGGTGCGCGCCACCGGCACCTCCAGCGGCTTCTGGTAGAAGCCGGGGCCGAAGCCCAGGTAGCAACACCGGGAGTCCGCCTTCGCACCGCCGATGAGAAAGGGCAGCCCGTGAAAGAGCTGTTCCCCTATGAGCGGCGGGCCGGGGCGGTCTAGGACCTCCAGTCCTGCGTTGCAGAGCCTGGACAGATCCAACGGTTCGTAATCGGCCATCACGCCTCCGGATTGAACGCGACTTTCGCCGCTCCAATAGCTTACATAGTTCGTGTTACGGGGAGATTACGATTGCAAGAGAATCGGGCGGGCGGGGCTCAGAGCCTGTGATTCTTTCGTAGCGCGGGGGCTTGTCCCCCGCCTCCCCTGCGGGCCACAAGGACGGGCTCTACGGGTCTAGGCGATTCTTTCACAGGCTCTCAGGCTGATGGCGCAAGCAGCCGGCCCCGCTCAGGCCCATCCACGACTTTCCCGTCCTCGTAGACCACCCGACCCCCGGCGATAGTGGTCCCGGCCCAGCCGTGGGCCTTGAAACCTTCGTAGGGGGTGTAGTCCGAATGGGTGTTCAGGGTGGACACGGTCACGTCCACCCGCCGCTCCTCGTCCAGGATCACGATGTCGGCGTCGGAGCCGATTTCCAGCGCTCCTTTGCGCGGGTAGAGTCCATAAACCTGGGCGGCGCGTGTGGAGGTAACTTCCACCAGGCGCGTTAGGGAGAGCCGGCCCTTGCGGACACCCTCGGAGAGCAGGACCGGCAGGATCATGGCTATCCCGCCAGCGATGCCCGAGGGCCCGCTCCACATGTCTGTTCCCTTGGTGGCCGCCGTAAACGCAAGCTGGTCGGAACCCACGAAATCAAAGGTGCCATCCCTCAGGCGATCCCAGCAGGCGTTGACCTGAGCCCGGTCGCGTAGCGGGGGGCCCACTTTGCCGGCTGTGCCCAGATCCTGGTCATGGTCGAACACCAGGTAGTGGGGGCAGGTCTCGACGGCCAGGGTGGTTGCCCCCCATTGTTTTTGCCGGAGGAACTCCGATCCCGCGCCGATTCCCAGG
>CAZPYZ010000114.1:0-9719 GCA_964590215.1 uncultured Dehalococcoidia bacterium
AAGTGCTGCCGGGCATTGGAGTGGCGCGGGTCAGCGTTCCGGCTGGCTCCAGTGTGGCTGAGATGGTGGCACGCTACCGGACGGACCCGCGTGTGCAGTATGCGGAAGCCAATCACCTGCTCAAGGAGGGCAGCGCCGCCGACATCGCCGCCGGCATCGTTCGCTCGGCGGATACCGGGGTGAAGACGCTCAACCTGGTCCTCGGCGGTGACGGACCCGGTAGCACCGTGGAAGACGCGGCGGCCTACGCCCGGCACAAGGGGACGGTGGTGCTCGCCGGCGAAAGAGAGCTATCGCCGTACTCATATCAACGGTAGGTTGGTACTCCTGCCGTCCAACTCTCGACCGCTAGGTGCCGGTCTTCTATACGGAGACCTCCGCACTCTTCAAGCGTTACCACCCGGAGCCAGGGAGCGAGGTGGTGCGGGCCCTCTTTGAGGAGCGAGCGGCCGCTGACCGATTCGCCACCGCTTTCCTTTCTGTGCTCGAGGTCACGGCAGCTGTCCACCGTCGGGCGGCGGGTGGGCAGTTCCTGGCTCCAGCCGCTACAGGACCAACAGGCACGCGCCGCCCTGGCCATCGTGGCCACCTACAGGCTCAGAGCAGCAAGGCCCTTCGGCGGGCTCAGGGTAAACTCCGCACGCGGAGAACCCGCCTGCGGCCTGTGAAGTTTCGGGGGGGCCCCGCTAACGGCTAACAGCTAAGAGCTAATAGCTCCCCGCCGGCCGCGGGGACCAGAAGGGGTTGGCCGCGAAGGGGTGGCCAGGGGAGACGTCGACCACGTTAGAGCCGTCGGCGTTCATCACGTAGACGTGCCAGAAACCGGTGCGGTCGGACTCGAAGGCGATCTGCTTGCCGTCGGGAGACCAGACGGGGTTGCGGTTGTTGCCCGCGGCCGCGGTGAGTTTGAGTTCGAAAGTGGCCCCCAGGCCATCCACGGAGATAACGTAGATGTCAGAGCTGCCGTCCCGGTTGGAGGAGAAGGCGATGCGGCTGCCCTCGGGGGACCAAACTCCGCGGTCGATGCGGGCCTTGTGGAAGGTCAGGCGGCGCTCCCCAGTGCCGTCCCGGTTCACCACATAGAGCTCTCGGACGCCGTCCCGGGCGGAGACGAACAGCACCAGTTCCGAGCCTGCCCTGAGCGCAGTCGAAGGGTCCCGAGTTTCGAGTTTCGAGTTCCCTGCCCCGCTACCAGAGTTGGGCCTGGGGATGGGGTGCTCGCTGTAGCCTTCCCGCACCAGGAACTCCACCACAGGGTCGGGTTCGTCAGTGCGGACACGGCCGATGCGGCTGCTCTGGCCGCGCTTCACCGCGAGGACTAAGGTCTGGGTGTCCGGGAACCATGCCGGCTGGGTAGCGCCATCAACGTTGATGGTGGGTCCGGCATGGCCGTCGGCGTAGACGACTCGGAGCCTGCGCTGCTTTTCTTTGTTGACCTCGACGAAGGCTAGGCGGCTGCCGCCGTCGGGGGTCCACGCAGGGGATTCTTCGGCGGCGCCGCCGAAACTCAGTTGAAGGGGAGGTTCCGAGTTCAGTGTTTCGAGTTTCGAATCCCCTGTCGCTCCTCCCCCGACACAGGCGGGGGCGCCTGTGCCACATGGGGTTTTCATCAGGAAAAGCTCACGCCGGCCAGTGCGGTTGGAGAGGAAGGTGATGCGGGCGCCATCGGGGGACCAGACGGCGAGGCGGTCGTCGGTGGCGTTGCTCGTGAGGTTGCGCAGGCCGGCGGCGTCAGCCTGCGTGGAATAGATATCGAAGGTGCCGTCCCGGTTCGAATGGAACAGCAGGTGGTAACCCGCGTAGGGAGGCGGTGGCAGCGGCGCGGCGGTCCCCAGAGAAGAGGTGGGGGTGATGGCCGGGTTGTCGTCGATGACCGGTATGGTCGCGCTCTCGCTGGTGGTGAAGGAGAAGACGGGCAGCGGTTCCCAGGCCACCGGCGTGCCGTCGCCCTGGACCCGGGGACGGACCCGCCAGTAGTACCGGACCCCCGGCTCCAGGGGGTACGCCGCGGGGATCCGGTAGCTGTTCTTTGGCGAGGTCACGCCGCCGTGGCGGCGCTCCCAGTAGAGGGGAGCGGCGTCGCCGAAGGCCGGGTCGGCGCTCAGTTGGACCTCGTAGTTGTACAGCTCCCGGCGAGTATCGGACCACTGGAGGAGGGGCCGCAGGCTGTCCGTCTCGGTGTCCTGCGCGGGCTCCACGGCGGTGACGGCGCCCTGGCGGACCATGGGGGTCCTGAAGGTGCTCAGCACCCAGGCGCTCCAGGCGGGATGATCGGGATACAGCTCCTCCCTGGCGAAGGAGGCCCGCACCCGCCAGATGTAGGTCATATCGGGCAGGAGGCCGTACCACGCCGGCGGTGCTAGCACCTCCAGGCTGGTGACAGGATCGCCAAGGTAGGCGTCCAGGCTGGGGCCATCCATGCCGGCGGGGAGGACCTGCACCTGGACCTGGGTCGCGCCCTCGGGCAGCTGCCAGCGCAGCTGCGGGCCGAGGTCCCGCAGCTGCTCCTTAGGCCCCGGGCTCAGCAGGAGCGGTTCGTAGCGTTCGGCCGCCTGCCCGGACGAGTAGGGCCGGGCGGCCAGCCCGACGGCGAGGAACAGCAGCACCCCGCCTAAGGTAAAGCGAAGCACACGCCTTGTTGTCATCACGCCTCCTCCCTTCCCACGCAGGGGTCCCTGGTCCAAACCTCTTGGGTTCCACACCACATCTGTGCGGCAGATCACCGTCCAGGTGCAGCATACGAAGGGAGGGCGTTACGATGGTGTTACGGAGAACCTTACGTTTCTGTTAAGGGCAGGACAGCAGCGTGACAATAACATTACAGGGGGAGTTAGGGTTCGCCCCCGAAACGGCGTCTCTAGTCTCGGGGTCGAGTCTTGGGGCTGAGGCCGACGGGGGTCTACAGTCTCTGGCCTCGAGGCTCGAGAAGGTAGCTGGCGGGCTAAGGCAAATTCTGTTCACGTTGTGAGTAGTGCGTGGGGAGTCGTGAGTAGGTGGGGGCCGTCCCTACTCACGACGCACCACGCACTACGTCCAGCGGGGCTTTCAGGTTCACCTGACGAGTCCCAGGTTCCGGCGGACGTCGCCAGCCTCTGGTCTCGCGCTACACTCCTAGGTTCCGAGGTTCCTGGGTGCCTAGGAGTGCGGCCGGAAAGCCGCACTCCGTCGAGGGAGGCCGGGCAAACTACCGCTGCGTGAACCTGGGGTCTGGGGCGCAGCCCCAGTGTCACCGGCTTTCCGGCCGTGCTTCTAGGTTCTGTCTTCCGTCTACTGCCTTCCGCTCTCTGCCCCCTGCTTCCCTTCACGGCGCCGCATCTCCGCGGCGAGCTCGTCGGTGGTGCGTAGGCGGCGGCTGAGGGTGTGGAGGAGCGCGCTGGCGACCTCGGGGTACTCCAGCATGGTGACCGCGAGATCGCTGGCCTCCAGCTCGAGCACGGTGGTGTCTTCCACTGCGATGACGGTAGCGGCTCGGGGGGCGTTGTCGAGGACGCCCATCTCGCCGACGACCTCGCCGGGCCCGAGCTCCGCGAGGACAATGGGCTCCAGCAGGTCGATGTGGTGCCGTTCCACTTTCACCAGGCCTTTGACGATGATGTAGAAATTATGGCTGGGCTCGCCCTGCTGCATGAGGGAGGCGCCGACAGGGAAGGTCCGCGTTACGCCCCGCTTCGCCAGCGCCGCGAGGCCATTGAGGGAGATCCCCTTGAATATGCCCACCCGCGCCAGTACGTCATCCACGGCAAACTCCTGCCAGGTGTGAACGGCAACCAATCGGGCATGAGGCCGTACATCAGGCCTCGCGCCCCGCGCATTCTGCCTCCCACCTTGCTCCGCAGGATACGCGGGAGGACCGTTACTACGGCGTTACTGAGGGCTTAAGTTTTTGTTAAGCGGGATGACGCCAGTGTGACAATAACGTTACACTTCCGCCCCGGAGGCACCCGTTCGGCAGGGCCTGCCCTGAGCCGGATCGAAGGGCTCAGGGTAAATTCCAGACACGCAGGCTTGGAAAGAGGTGCGCCAGCCTCCCGTGGCTTCACACTTGCCAGCTACCAGCAAACGGCTAACAGCCACTCTATTTGCTACGTGTCGTCTGTGCCCTCTGTGGTGAATTGGGGGGTGGGGAGGGCCTACTGCGGCGGGGCCTTCAGAAGCACGCCGACGCCGGGGATCGTCTGGAGGAGCTGAGGGGCATGGGGGTCGGTCTCGAGCTTGCGCCGCAAGCGGAAGAGCGTAACCCGTAAGATGTCGCCGGCGCGGCGGTCCTCGTAACCCCAGACGTGCTTGAGGATCGCCTCGGTGGGTACGACGCTGCCGGCGTTGAGCATGAGATAGTGGAGCAGGCGGAACTCAGTCACCGTGAGGTGAAGGGCCTCGCCGTTTTTTTCGGCGCGGTTCTCCCGTATGTCCACCGTGATGGGGCCGACGGTCATCTGGGGTTGCTCCATGGGGACGGGGGTCCAGGAGCGCCCGGCCCGGCGCAGGTGGGCCCTGATGCGGGCGATGACCTCGTGATGGCTGAAGGGCTTGGTCAGGTAGTCATCGCCGCCGCTGTCCAGCCCCATCAGGATGTCCGCTTCGGCGGAGCGTCCTGTGAGGAAGATGACGGGGATAGTTGATATCCTGCGGATCTGCGCCAAGAGGTCGAAGCCGTTCGACGACGGGCCTAGGTTCACGTCGAGGACGGCCAGGTCGGGCCGGTGGCCGTCCATCGCCGCCATAGCCCCGACCGCGTCATAGGCCGGAACGACGTCGAGGCCCGCTCGTCGGAGCGCGAAGCCCAAGAGATCAACGAGCTCCCGGTCATCATCGACGAGGAGAATTTTTGGCACGATGGATTTGGCCTCCTTGGGCCTCTTGCGGGACTCACGCCCTGCCTCTCCCACTACCCCCCCACCCCTGGTTCAAGGTTCCTAGTTCACAGTTTAGGGGTCAGGGCAGCGAAACCTCTAGTCCAAAGCCCAAGGTCCAAAGGTCAGCCCCGCGGCCCTCTGCCCTATCTGGTAAACAGCTACACGTGACGGCTGATACGTGACACGTGACCGCCCGTCGGTTCACGCATCACGTATCACGTGTCTGCACAAACAGGCTAGGTATAACCGCCTACCGCCTAAATGTTCTCTATGTCCTCTGTGCCTCTGTGGTGGATTATGCCTCATGAAACAACCGGCAAGGTAAACCAGACACGGGTGCCGGCGCCGGGTTCGGAAGCGACGCCGACAGAGCCGCCGTGGGCCTCGGCGATGCCTTTGACGATGGCCAGTCCCAAGCCTATCCCGGGCTCATCATTGCCGGTTTTCACCCGGTAGAACCGGTCGAACAGACCCGCGCGTTGCTCCTCCGGGATGCCCGGGCCCTGGTCCGCAACGGTAACCCGGACGGCGCCGTCCACAGTCTCGGCCTCGACCAAGATGGGCTGCCCTCCTGGGCCGTACTTGGCGGCGTTGCTCAAGAGGTTGGTCAAGACGCGAGTGACAGCGCGGGGGTCGGCCAGCACCTGAAGATCCTTGGAGCAGAGGTGGGGCTCCACCTTCTGGCCCCTGGTTTCCGTCATCGGAATGATGTCCTCGATGGCTTCCTGCACCAACTGGGCCAGGCGCACCGGCCTCGGGTTCACGATAAACCTGCCCGCCTGGATGCTCCCAGCGCTGAGGAGGTCCGTCATGAGGTTTTCCAGCCGCCGCGACGTCCGCAAAGCGGCGCCCAGGAGGTGGCGCAGTTCCTCGGCCGCCAGGGTAGCGTAGCTCTCGTTCAGCAGCTCCAGCGCGTTCTGAAGCACGGCCAGCGGCGTGCGCAGCTCATGGGCAATGTTGTACAAAAGCTGTTCCCGCATGCGACTGGCCTCGGCGTGATGAGAAACGTCATACAGGGTATAGATGTGGCTTGGGCTCCCCCCCTCTTCGATAAGCACCGTCCGGTTCACCTCCAGGTCCAGGGAGCGGCCGAAGGCGTCCTCGACCTGGCCCTGCCAGGTAATTCGGGCGCCCTCGCCGAAGGGCTTGCCGGCGAGGAAGGGGAGCAGATCCTGGATGGGGAGGCCGATGATGTGGCGTTGCTGGCCGAACAGCTCCTGAGCGGACCAACTGCAGCCGGTGACGAACCCCTCCGGGTTCGCAGTGAGGATGGGCTCCCTGAGCGCGGCGATGAAGGCCTTGTGTCGCGCCTCCATGCGGGCGATCTTCCCCAGGTGGTCCCGCAGCTCGGTGCGGGCGGCTTCCAACTCCTCCGCAAGGGGACTCAGGTCCCGCTCTCGGACTGCCGGCACTGGCGTGGTTAGGTCGCCCTGCCGCAAACGGGCGGCCGCCTCCACCAACTGCAGCACCGGACGGTGGATCCGATGCAGGAGGTAGAACCCCAGCATCGCCGCGGCCAGCGTTATCCCCAGCACCGGCAGCAGGATGCTGGTCAGGAGCCGCCTTGTAAGACCCGCGTCCTCCGTCAGGAGCCCTACGCCGGCGACGAGCGTCGCGGTCACGGCTAGAGACGTCGCGAACACCAAGAGCACAACGAGCAACACGGAGCGGGGCAACACGATGGCCCGGAACCTATCCAGGAAGCGAGACATGGCTCATTTCAGGGGTGGTGTTACAAACCCATTACAACACCGTAACACCAATGGGGTAAGAGAGCAACGAGGTTCGACATGGAAATTCGCAAGATACGCCCAATGCATCCCCCTTGGAGAGGACTGGTTCCACCGGCCGCTCTTTCAGAGCGGCCGCCAGCTGCTGACAATGGGGGTCCCCGCGGCCAGCCAGGCCACCATGACCACCAGCAGAGCAAAGGCCGCGAACGCGTGGGCAACCTGGGCGGGACGGGCCGCCCGCCGCGCCTGGCGGGACAGGAGCTCCGCACGCCGGCGGGCCATCGCCGGCGCCTGCTCCATATAGAACCGGGCGCGTTCGAGCTGTTCCGCCGTCACGCTACCCGACGACTCCAGGATCGCGTCAAGGGAGGTGCCGCTCTGTGCGGCCTGTGCCCGGGCTGCTTCGAGCCCATCCGTGGTCAGCAGGCCGTTCGCCAGGAGAAAGTCGCCCAGGCGCCGGCTCTCCTCGGAAACCTCCGATCCGTGCGGGGCACCAGCCGCGGCGCCCCCGGCTTCAGGTGCGAACGTAGCGGCTGTCGGGATCTGGGACGGAGGGACTCCGCGGCCAGGGGGGTTACGACGGAACGGGGCGGGAGCCGGCGCATGCCCCGGGGTAGGTGCTCCTTTGAGCCGGGTCCGCCCGCCCCAACGCACGTAAAGCACCAACCACGCCGGGATGGCTGCCGTGCACAGGTCGCCCAACAACCCATCCTGGGAAAGCAAGACAACTATCCGGTGGAGCCACTCCATAAGTACGAGGCCCGATGTAGGCGGTATGAGGGATGAGGCACGCCGTATGAGATTGAGCCACTGCTCAGGCATGAAGGACAAGGCTTGACCCCCGGAACTTTGGAACTCAGGAACCTGGGAACCTGGAGACGCAGGACTTTGGTCCCTGCGGCAGGGCTCAGGGCAGGCGGTGAGCCCTCCAAAGGCGTTTACCCCGAGCGCTTCGGCGCGGCTTAGGACAGGCTCCGTCGAAGGGCTCGGGGCGGGCATTGGAGCCTGGGAACCCTGGAACCTGGGAACCCGAGAACCCGGGGATGCGGCACTTCGGACACTGGACCCCTCGACGGGGGTCGGCGCGGGCTCGGGCCTTTGGACCTTGGACGTTGGACTCTCTGGACTTTGGACCTTGGACGTTGGACTCCCATCCGCGGACGGGATTGGGATGACGAGAGTTTGCCCAGGGCGGATCAGGCTGGGCTCCGAAAGCTGGTTCGTTCTCACGAGCACGTCGACGCCGACCCCATAGGCGCCAGCAATGGTGGTCACGTTCTCCCCATAGGTGACCCGGTGGAGGAACTCCGGCCCATCAGCGTGGGCCGGAGTGGCCATGGCCCCTCCGTACAGGGCAAGGGCTGTCACCGTCGGTCCCCAGAAACTGATGCGCTTCACGCTAAGCCCCTCGTGAGGATTTCTCTGTGATCTGGATCACTCCCTTGCCCACCATGATTGCAACGAAGAGTGAAAGGTTGGGGAACGTTGGATGAGAGCTTTGCGAAAACAGTGGTGGATTTCAAAACGGCATCCACGGCGGCTCCCTACTCCGGCAGGCCGAGGTCAACGGTCCAAAACAGGGAGCCGCCGGAGCTTTCGGCCACGCCGATGCCTGCCTCGCGCAAACCGGCCGCGAGGAGCACCTTTTGATGATCGGGACTTCCCATCCACGCCGCGATGACCTGGCCGGCGTCGTTGAAGCCCATGCCCACTACCTCCGCCACCCCCTGGCCGCGGTATCCTTCTTGAGCCGCCCGCTGCGCCGGGTCGCTGCCGTCAAGACCAGAGTGGCTCATCAGTCCCTGCCTGGCCATGTCCCGGCTCTGCTGGAGGGCTATCCGGGAGAGGAGGTCGTTTGGCAGGAGGGGGACCAGACCGCGCGCCGTGCGTTCGCCGTTGATGCGGTCCAGGGCCTGTTCGGCTAGCGCCGCCAAGGAGGGCCTGGACTTGAAGCGCCAGGTGGGACTCCAGTCCACAGCCGTCGCTCTGCCTCCGTTCGGGGAATGGCCCTGCGGCACCCACGGTCTGACCCGCCAGTAGTACGTTCTGTCGGCCTCCAACGCCGGGGTCCCCCAGGCGGTGGTGGGGTTCGGCCCTCCATGGACCAGGTTCCACCACACGGGCGCGATTGCTCCGGCGCCGGTTCGGAACTGGGGATCGGTGCTCACCTGTACCTCGTGGTAGGAGACGGAGTTGACACGGTCCAGCCAGTACAGGGTCGTACTGCTCCCGGTCGCGGCGTCCGCATCAGGGGGAAATAGAGGAGCAATGGACGTCCCGCTTGCGACAGGGGTCCGGAAGCGCCAAGGATGAGACCAATCGCCCCAGATGGGATCGCCTTCTGCGGCAGGATGAGCGAAGGCCGTCGCCCTGACCTGCCAGGCGTAGGTCGCACCGGGGAGGAGGACATAGTTGCCGCCACCCCGCGCCGGTGCCTCCACCGTGAAGCTGGCCGCGCTTACCAGGGCAGGGTCGGCGATGATGACGCTGATGTCAGGCCCCACGGCTTCAGGGGTTACGCGGACGTGGAGTTGCGCCGCTCCCGGTGGGTTATCCCAGCGCAGCGTGACCGGACCTATGGACGGAAGGACCATTCCGTCCTCCGGTCCCGTGGGCTGAGGCGGCGCCAGGAACGCTTCCTGGGCCTCGGAGTCCGGTGTTGTCGCCTCGACCAAAGGCGCTGCGGAGGCGGTGAGCGCCCCTTCTGCGGGCTCTTGGGCCGGCTGGTGTGGTTTGAAATAGCTATCCGAAACGCCAAAAACAGCACCTGGCGGGGTGGGGTTCCCATACGGAGGCAGTGGGCCCGCCAGCCCAAACGCCAGAAAGACAGGGAGAATGGGGCGCATGACGATCTGGCCAGTCTGGCCGGAGGGCGAACTGTAGAACAAAAGACTCCCTCTTGTGGGTTTGTTCTGCTGCTGTGATCTGGATCACAAAAGAACACCACCATCCTCGCAATGAACGGTCAACGCACGGCCAACGGGTGGTGCACATTCGGAGACATCGGCGCGCCGTGAGGGAAATCGCTCCGCCCGTCACTGCTACCAGCCTGTGGGGCAGGCAAACTACCGCTGTGAACCTGGGATCTGGGGGCTCAGCCCCAGTGTCACCGGCTTTCCGGCCATGCTTTCTA
>CAZPYZ010000115.1:0-7288 GCA_964590215.1 uncultured Dehalococcoidia bacterium
GGGGCCAACGTTACCTTCGACGCCGGCGCCTTCTTCCGGACCGGGCGGGTCTGCCTGTATGGCCTTGCAGTGTTCACCGAGCTGGCTCGGGAGCCCGCCGGCATCGGCCTTTCGGTTCTGTCCCGGCTGGTCGCCGATGCCCGGTTGAAGCCCCTCATTGAGGTACAGGGCTCCTGGCAGGACATCGGCGATATCGCGCAGCAACTCCTTGACCGCCGGTATGCGGGGAAGGCGGTGCTCGGGATTGATTAGTAGGTCCGATGGTGAGTTTGGTACCGTATCTCATAGGGGCAGACCGCAGTCTGCCCTGAACCCTGCCGAAGCTTGTCTGCCCCGCTTCGCCTCTCCTCTGGGCGGACACATGGGTCCGCCCCTATAACGACGGCACTGTACTCGTGAACAGCAGTGCTTGGGGCTTGCCCTTACGCGGCTCCCAATTCCCTTCGCACCATACGTGTCCCCTCCACCATTGCCCGGAGCTTCCCGAACGCGGACGAACGGGAGAGGTACTTCATCCCGCAATCTGGGGCAATCACTAATCGCTCCGCTTCGACGTAGGGCAATGCGTCCCGGATCCGTGCTGCCACAGTCTCTGGTGTCTCGACCTCCTCCGTTCCCAGGTCGATGACCCCGAGGACAATGGTCTTGCTTCGTAGGCGCCCCAGCACAGACAGGTCAAGCTGCGGCTGGGCCGCCTCAATCGACAACTGGTGGACCGTGGTCTCCAGCAGCGGCTCAAGGAAGGGGTAGGCCGTAGCCGTTTTCTCCTTGACCATCGCCCCGTATCCAAAGCAGGTATGTAGGACAGTGGGGGCTTGGACGCCCCTCAGCGCCCGGGTGATGGCATCCACCGCGAACCGTCGGGCCTTCTCAACCCGCGCCTGCAGGTATGGCTCGTCGATCTGGATGACGTCTGCCCCCGCAGCTACGAGGTCCTGGATCTCCTCGTTCACCGCGGCCGCGAAGTCCAGTGCCAAGGCCCGCTCGTCCCCGTAGTAGGTGTCCACCGCCTGCTGGCTCATGGTGAAGGGTCCTGGCACCGTGATCTTGATGGTCCGGTCGGTGTTGGCCCGCAGGAAGCGGACGTCCCGGACCTCGACGGGCCCTTGGCGGCGGACCCGGCCAACAACCCGGGGCAGAATGTCCGGCCCCCCGCGGCGGCTGAGTCCCTGCGCCGGATTATCGATATCCACCCCCTCGAGGGCTGTGGCGAAGCGGTTAGAATAGCTCTCCCGGCGGACCTCCCCATCGGAGAGGATGTCGATGCCCGCCCGTTCCATGTCCCGTATAACGAGCAGGGTGGCGTCGTCCTGAGCCTCCTCCAGGAACGGCTCCGGGATCCGCCACACCTCCCTCGCCCGGACCCTGGGAGGTACGCGGGCGGCCAGCTTCTCCCGGTCGATCAGCCAGTCGGGCTGGGGGTAGCTGCCAACGACGGTAGTCGGGAGAATGGGCAAGGGCATGTGCACCCTGCCAGACGGCGACTTACCGTCCCCGCAGCTTGGGGTCCAGGTGGTCCCGGATCGCGTCGCCGAGCAGGTTAAAGGCGAACACGGTCAGCGAGATCGCGAGGCCGGGAAAGATCGCTACCCAGGGGTTCTGGCGGAAGGTCTGCTGCGCGCGGTTGAGGATCTGGCCCCAGGTCGGGGTGGGCGGCTGGACGCCCAGGCCGAGATAGCCGAGGGAGGCTTCGGCGACGATGGCGCCACCGATGCTGATGGAGATCAGGATGATATAGGGCGCGATACAGGCCGGTAGGATGTGCAGGGCCATGATGCGCCAGTCGGGGCAGCCGATGGCGCGGGCCGCGTCTACGTACACCATCTCCCTGGTGGCCAGCGCCGCAGCGCGGATAACCCGGATGGACCGGGCCAGCATCCCGACCGCCAGGGCGATAATGACCCCGCTGAGGCTGGGCCCGAGCCCCGCCACGATGAGCAGGGTGAAGACCAGGCCAGGCATCGCCATCTTCACGTCCACGATGCGCAGCACGAGGATGTCGAACCAGCCCCTGGAGTATGCAGTGATCAGGCCAATGACGGCTCCGATAGTCACGCCGAGGAATGTGGCGCTGAAGGAGAGAAAGAGGGAATAGCGGGCGCCCAATAGGAGCCGGCTATAGGTATCCCGGCCGTACTGGTCTGTCCCCATGGGGTGGGCGGCGGTGGGTGGCGCCCACTTGTTGTTCAAGTCGTTGGCGAAGGGGTCATAGGGCGCCAGGACGGGGCTTGCCAGGGAGGCGAGGAGGATCCCGAGAAGGATCAGCAAGGCTACTGCGCCAACGGGCTGGCGCCGGGCGAAACCGGCAGGCCCCCACCAGGTGGAGGCAGGGCGGGACATGCCAACGGGAAGGGACGCCTCGCTGCTTGCTGCCACAGCGCTACCGGTACTTGATGCGCGGGTCCAGCCAGGCGTAGCTCAGGTCGACCAGGAGATTGACCAGCACCACGATCAGACCGATGAACAGGACGGTGGCCTGGATCAGGGGGAAGTCCTTTGCGTTAATGCCCTGGATCAGGGTGCTGCCTAACCCGGGCACGGCGAACACGGTCTCGGTTATGACCGCGCCATTCATGAGGCCGGCGAACTCCAGCCCGATGAGGGTGATCACGGGCAGCATAGCGTTCTTCAAGGCGTGGCGCACGATCACCACGCGCTCTCGCAAGCCTTTGGCCCTGGCCGTCCTGACGTAGTCCTCCCGTAAGACCTCCAGCAGCGTGGACCGCGTCATGCGGGTGATCACGGCGGTCTGGGCGATGGCGATCACCAGGGCGGGCCAGAACAGTTGCGTGAAGTTCTTCCAGGGGTCCTCGAAGAAGCTCACCAGCTGCAACTGGGGCATCCAGCCGACATAGAAGGCCAGGAACATGATGACCATGATCCCCACCCAGAAGCCGGGCGTGGAGAGGCCCACCAGAGCGGCGGCGCGGCTCGCGTAGTCGACCCAGGAATCCTGGTGCACCGCGGAGACCGCCCCGAGCGGTATCGCGACGATGAGCGTCAAGATCAGCGCGTAGACCGCGAGGTTGAAGGTGATCGGGATCGCGGCTGCCAGCCGCTTTGCTATCGGGTAGTCGCTGCCGAAGGATCTGCCCGGATCCAGCCGAAGGATGGACCACATCCACTGGCCGTACTGCACGTAGATGGGCTGGTCCAGACCCAACTCCCGGCGTATCTCTAGTAGCCGTTGGTGGTCTACCTGAGTGTCCTCGCCCAGGATGGTCAGGGCAACGTCTCCCGGCAGGACGCGGAGGGTGAAGAAGATGAGGACCGTCAGCCCGAAGATGGTCGGGATGGAAAGGAGTAGACGCTTCGTTAAGTAGCGGTGCATGGCCCGGTTACTTGTCCAGCCAGACGTACTCCAATTTCGACGCCAGGGTGTAGCGGCTGGGGGTCACCACGAAGTCCCGTACGTAGGGCCAGCGGGCATGGTACTCATTATTCCAGTTGATGATGTTCATAGATGCGCCGTTGATGGCACGCTTGATCATCTCGTGCACGACCTTGGCCCGTTCCTTCTGGTCCAGCACCTTGAGCTGTTCCTGGTAGAGCCTGTCGAGCTCCGGGTCGCAAAACTTGGACGTGTTCCGCCCGCTGCCGCAGACGAAATGGTCCCCGACGACACCGACAGGATCTATGGTCGCGATACCGTAGCCGCCGGCGTAGACGTCGAACAGTGACTCGGCTTCCCGCTGCCTGGCCTCCTCCTGCTGCAGCGGGTCGCGCTTGATCTTGATGTTGATGCGCCCCAGCATCGCCTCGAGGGCCTGGGCATTGTCTTCGAAATTCGTGGTCGTGGCCATCAGTGTCACGGTGAACCCGCCCGCCAGGCCGGCCTCGGCAAGCAGCTGCTTTGCTCGCTGCAGCCGCTGATCGTAGTTGGGCTCATACCCGATGAGCTTTTCCTGCTCCGCTTTGGGAAGATCCCACACCGAACCAGGGAATACTACGGTCCCCACAGGTCCCTCTGAATCCTGCAGAAACTTGACGTACTCTTCCCGATTGATGGCGAGATTCATGGCCTGCCGGACTCTGAGATCGTCCAGGGGCGGCCGGGTGACGTTGTAACGCCAGATATCGATGGCGAGGCGAGGGTTGCTTTCCACGACCATGGCGGCATTGCGGGCCTTCACGTCTCTGGCGCCCTGGCCGGAGATGCCCTGGCCCGCGGGGTTTACCATGTCGAGCTGGTTGGTGACCAGCGCCGCGATGGCCGTCGTCTCCTCGCCAAACCGATACAGCTCGATCCCTTCCAGGTACGGATGGCCCTGGCGGAAATAGGCGGGATTGCGAGCCGCTACGAACTTCTGGTTGGGCACCAGCTCCTTGAATGTGTACGGGCCAGTGCCTATCCCACCCTGCTTGAGGGCGTTGGCGTCTCTTTCGACGACGTGCTTGGGGACGATGACATGCCACCCGTCGGCCAGCAGGTTCACGAGGTTGGCGCTGGGAAACTTTGTCGTCACCACGACCGTCTGTGGGTCGGGCGACTCGATCTTGTCCACCATCTGGAATTGGTCTTTGCGGGCGCTGCTGGTGCCCCTGGGTGGATCGGCGATGCGCTTGAGAGTGAAGACGACGTCGTCGCCCGTGAGACTGGCGCCGTCGTGGAACTTGACCCCGTCCTGGAGCCTAAAGGTGAAGCGGCTACCGTCCGGGCTGGCTTCCCATGACTTCGCCAGCCCCGGAACAATGCGCTGCTGCGTCTTGTCGAAGGCGTCCCATTCGATGAGGCCGTTATACATGAGGTTGCCGGCGTTCCAGGTGCCGAGAGTCCCGACCTGGTGCAGGTCCAGGTGGGCCAGGGTACCGGACCACGTCCCCCTCAGGATGCCGCCACGCTTGACCTTATCGGGGGCTGTCGGACCGGCGACGGAAGTATCGGCGCCTATGCTCTCGGACGGAGGAGGCGTGGGAGCCTGGCAGGAGAGCGCGGCCAGGCTCAACCCTATGGCCGCCCCAACCAACAGATAGCGTTTCATGGTCGTGCCTCTTGCTTTGATTAACCGTGTTAGGAGCATCGCCGGGACAGCCTGCGCCGTTCCACCCCTGGCCCCTTCCACGGCATCCGGGGAACCGCCCCCGGGTACCAGCCCTGGGGCCGGCCCAGGGCCTCCGGCGCTAGCCCTCGGGAGGGCCCTCCCGTCCCTGGCTCTTCACGTACTTTTGCAGGACCTCCGCGGAGAAATAGGCCTCCTCCAATTCTCGCTGCTTCCGCACCTGTGCCCCTCGAGTCCTCGCCTTTCCGTTCACGTAGGGGTTGTCTTTGTTCCTGGCCCTGAAGTCTCGGGTGGCCGCAACGCCCCGGGCCATGAAGTCGGCGCAGTAGTCGTACATCGCGGCCCAGGTCACCAGGTGGGTATCCATACCCCACTGGATGGTGATGCCGATTTTCAGCAGCGTCTCGTGATCCAGCGGCCGCTGAGGGAGAAAGCCTTCCATGATGGAGAAGGGGCCGCGCACCGCTTCTCTCGCCCTCCTGGCCTCGTCCAGGGAGTGGGGGGCGGTGAACTGGACCCAGTCGACACCGGCCTCTTCCTTGTACAGCTTCATGCGCCTGAGCGCTTCCTCGAAGCCGCCGTTGGCCGCTTCTCCCGTATAGCACTGGGCCATGATCACGAAGTTGGGGTCCAGCTCGTTACGCGCATCCACCGCGGCGCGGTAGCGAGGGATGACGACCTCGAGGGGCGCCACGGTGACGCCCGCCGTGCCCGTGGCCCGTTTGCCTTCGATGTCCTGATCGTCGATGCGAATGCCGGCCAGCCCCTCCCTGATCGAGTCTTGGACGATGCGGCGTACAGACATGATCCCGCCGTGGCCGGTGTCGCCGTCGAGCATCACGGGAAAGCTCACGGCGCGCGCGATCCAGCCGCCGATGGTGACGCACTCGGGCACGCTGGCGATGCCGACATCTTCCATGCCCGTATACGAGCCAACGACCCCGCTGGTGCCAACAAAGCCGGCCTCAATCCCCGCCTCCTCCATCACCCGGGCCAGAGCGGCGCTGGGGGGATGAGGCACGGTGAGAACGCGCCCCTGGCGGTGGATCAGCTCCTGGAGCTTTTTAGTGGCTTCTTGAAAAGGCATGCTAGACCTCGAGGTTATACAGCCTGGCGGTGTTTTCCCACACCACCTGCCGCTTGATGTCCTCGGGAACGCCCTCGAACTGACGATCGACAATGGCCGCCGAGTCCGGCCAGGTGGTGACCCCGTGGGGGAAGTCGTTGGACCAGAGGAACCGGTCGGCCCCGAACATGGGGGTGGTGAGACAGCCGGCGCGGTCGTCTTGGAAGGTGAACCAGACGTTTTGCCGGAAGTAGTCCGCTGGCGCCAGCTTCAACCCAAGCTTAGGGTCCAGTACCCCGGCTCGTCCCACGGCATGGGCGACCCAGCCGATGTCGAACTCCGCGGAGACGACCTTCAGCCTGGGAAAGCGGTCGAAGACGCCGCCGTAGATCATCTCGCACAGGGAGGTGAGGACTTCACCGTAGCCGCCCAGGAGCTGACGCGCCCCCGGGTGGTGGTACTTCACCGCCTTCCAGCGACCGGTGGTTGTGTGCATGCAGAGGGGGACGTCCGCGTCTTGCGCCGCCGCGTACAACAGGTCGTATATGGCGTCGCCGTAGCTCATGCCGATGGGGACGGAGGACCCGATCATGAACCCCCTGGCGCCTCTTCGCGCGTAGTGCTGGAGATCTTCGACGGCGCCCTCGACATTGAGAACGGAGAGCACGGGCAGTCCGACAAGCCGCTTGGGGTCGTGGCTGCACAGGTCCATAAGCCACTCGTTGTACGACTGGGCGATGGCCCGCAGGAGTGGTTCATCGTGCTCGCTCAGCTCGTAGAAGTGTCGCAGGTGGCTGGCATAGAGGACTTCGGCCTTCACCCCGTCCCTCTCCTGGGCCTTCACCCGGGCCTCGGGGTCCCACGCCTCTTTCCAGTCCTCGAACCGGAAGCTCTTACGGAAGGCCGCGGCCTGCTGGGAGCCACGGCCAAGCTGCGACCCCACGCCAAGGCCGCCGATGATCATGCCGACGTACTCCATCGCACAGGATTCGCGGTTCTTTGCCTCGAGGCTGGAGCCCCACCCTTCGATCACCAGGTAGGGGCCATCCTCGCCCTCCGCCGGGTTCCACACGACCTTAGGGGCACGGTCGCCGTATTGCCGTTGGACCCGTTCCCAGGTCGCCGGCACTTCATTCACATGGGAGTCTGCCGAGATCAGCGCGGCCATTTAGTTACCTCCGTTAAGCTTTGGGCATGATACCATGCTGGGCGGGTCATGGAA
>CAZPYZ010000115.1:7388-9715 GCA_964590215.1 uncultured Dehalococcoidia bacterium
TTTAGTTACCTCCGTTAAGCTTTGGGCATGATACCATGCTGGGCGGGTCATGGAACGGTTTACCGTAGAAGAGAACGCCCTCATCCGGGACGATGCCATCCGGGACGCGATCGGCGCCCCGCAGAGAGCGGTTCCCGTTGCTCCACGCCCGCATGATCGAGCGCTGGTCAGGGCTCAACGAGGAGGAAAAGCTGCTCCTCATCCATCTGCTGAACAAGCTGCGCCTGGGCGTCCTCGGCAGCTACGGTAAGGGGCGGCTGCCGGTCCCGGAGAACGCTGCCGCGGAGCCCTAGCGCGCGGCCCTGATCGTCTCGAAGTGGCTCCAGCCGCCGTTGGCGCTGCCGGGATAGGACCAGTTCTCCACGATCTTCGGGTCCACCATCACTTCCAGGGGCACGTACCAAAGGGGGATATCCCAGTAGTTGGTGAAGCCCCACTCGCCGATGCGGCGCAGGTGGGGAACCTGCTTCTCCGGGTCCATCTCCCGGTTCAACTCGTCCCGCATGCGAAGCAGCTCGGGGATGTAGTAGCCGGCACCGGCGCCCATGGCCCCTCTCGGGTTCCAGATAATAAGGCTATCCAGGAGGTTGCCTCCGATGGACTGCAGGCGCACCAGGTTCTTCAAGCGGTACGCGCGCACCTGGGCCTGTTCTGTCGCAGGGTCGAGCTGGACCATGTTGACCTTGACCCCGACGTTGCGGAAGTAGCTGGCCATCGCCTCGGTGATGTCCGGCCCGTCGGCGATGTAGGCCAGTTGCTGCGGGATCATGTCGATCTCCAGCGGCCGGGCCGGCCCGTACCCGGCCTCGGCCAGGACCTGCCGGGCCCGCTCAGGGCCGAAGCCGTAGGCCTGGTTGAAGCGGGTCTCCCAGGTGGGATCCCAGGCCGGCCGCTGTGGGTTGTAGTGGCTGAGGTGCAGGGGCTTGCGGTTGGGCGCGAAGGCCTTCCCCAACTCCTCCCGATTGATGGCCCGGTTTAGCCCCTCTCTGACCTTCGGGTCGAGCAGGACGCTATCCGGGTGCAACGGCCACTGGTTGGTCTGGGGGTCAGGGTAGCAGCAGTAGAAGACGGCCATGACTCGAGGCGATTGCGCCTGGTTCTCGATGCGCTTCATGCCCCTGGTCTCCGCCTGGGGGATGAGGTCTCCCGGCAGGTCGGTGATATGCACCTCTCCTGTGAGGAGGGCGGCCATGCGGGTCGAGGGCTCGTTAATCCAGCGGAACTCCAATTCGGGGAAATCCGGGGTGGCCCGCCAGTGCTTGTAAGGCACACGCTCGAACCGGATGTACTCGCTGGGCTTGCGTTCCTTCACCAGGTAGGGACCTGTGCCCGCGGCGCCTGAGGAGTCCGTGCCCTTGGGCTCCCCCTCCCTCTCGTGCTGGGCCTTGCTGCGGATGCCCAGCATGTTGAAGACGTCCGAGAGGAAGAACCAGACCTGGGCCTGAGGCGGCGACAGCGTGAAGGTCACCTCGTACTCGCCAGTGGCCTCAGCTCCGGTGAAGGGTTTCCACCAGGTGGGGACCCACGTGTTGAAGGAAACGGGCTCGTTCGCGACCAGGCTTTCCCAGGTAAAAACCACGTCCTTCGCCGTCATCTCGCCCCAGCTCTGGCCTGAGCCTGTCGAAGGATGGAACTGGATTCCCTGGCGCAGCTTGAAGGTGATGTTGTTGGCCTGGGTGTCCAGCTTCCACTCGCTGGCCACCCCCGGCTTGTCCGAGAGCCCGGTCTTCACGTCCTGTGCGACCAGGCCCTCGTGGCTGGGGCGGAAGTGAAAGCCTTCGAAGCAGCAGATCATGCGGGGCGTGGCGGCTTCGTTGGTCTGGCGCCTGGTAGCAAAGATCACCCGGTTCACTTTGAGCTGCACGAGACCGTCCGGGGAAGATTCCTGGCCCGCTCCAGGAGGTCCACCTGCGGTCCCGCAGGCCGCAGGGCAAGGGGAGCGCCATCAGGAATTTCATGGCGGTCTCCTTGTTAAGGGGTCCAAGGTCCAACGTCCAAAGCCGGGTCCAAAGTCCACAGGTAAGGGCCCGGCTCAGTCTACCACCTTGAGGAAAATAGTTGAAAAGGTGTAGTGTTTTTCCGTCCATGAGTTCCGGGACTGGCCTCGGGAGGGGACATTGCACCAAGGAGTCAACGATGGTCCGGCAGCCAAGGGTAGCAGTTTTTGCGTTGGTGATAGGAGCCCTGACGGCCGCCGCTTGCGCCGCGGTCCAGCCCGTGCCCGGCGGGCCCAACGATGGTCCGGTGAAGCCCAAGGTCAACCGCGTCGTCATCTCCGTCCCCCAGTTCACCAACGAAGGCAACGACCCTGGCCGTGACTTCACCGC
>CAZPYZ010000116.1:0-9675 GCA_964590215.1 uncultured Dehalococcoidia bacterium
CTTCCAGAGAGACGCGATGTTGAGGGACTCATGGAACCCGCCGGTACTGGCCGCGCCGTCGCCGAAGAACACGACGGCCACCTCGCCGTTGCCCCGCTGTTTGCAGGCGAGGGCAGTCCCCAGGGCGAGGGGAATAGTGCCGCCAACGACCCCGGTGGCGGTCATAGCCCGGCACTCCGCGGCGACCAGGTGCATCGAGCCGCCCTTCCCCTTGCAATAGCCGGTGACCTTCCCCGCCAGCTCGGCCATCAGCCGGTCCGGGTCGGCGCCCTTCGCCAGGAAGTGCCCGTGGGAGCGGTGCGTGCCGTACAGGTAGTCCTCTGGTCGCAGCGCCGCGGCAACGCCGACGGCCACACCTTCCTGTCCGATGGAAAGGTGAATGAGCCCCGCGAGTTGCTTCCGGAAGTACAGCTCCATCACCCGCTCCTCGAAGGCGCGGATGAGCCACATCTGCTCGAGGAGCTGTTTGTTATCCGGCACGAGGATGGGGCACGGGCACTCCTGCCCGTGCGCCCTTCGACGGGCTCAGGGTAAACTCCGGCGGGAGCGCCTGTGCTCCAACTGGCATTCTTATCCCCGCTTCGTGATCAGCGCCGCCAGGTTCAGTGGCGCCCGGCCCTTGCTCTTCTCCAGTCCCCAGGCGGGTACCTTGGGTCCCGCGAAGAAGATGGAACCTGATGCAAAGAAGCCTGGTCCATAGGCCTTGTCATACACGACCTTGCCCACCGCCGCCATCGCCTTCATGTATTCGGGCTCCGTGCTGGCCCTCGACGTCCGCTCCAGGGCCTCGATCATGTCTTTGTCGTCTTTCGGCCCGTAGAACTGGGTGGGACCATAGACGGAGTAGGCGCCCGCCAGGGCGGTAGCCCGGCCCCCTGGCCCGAAGAACATGATGGAGTCGGCCATTCCTTCCTGGTTCCGCCTGCGGGTCTGCTCGGCCCGAGAGATGTGGTCGATGGTCGTGTCGAAGCCCACCGCGTTGAGCATCGGCTGCATCGCCTGGGCCAGGTCTGGCTCCTCGGGATAGTTCCCGGAGTACACGAGCTTGATCCTCGGCTTGTTGTTTGCGCCGAAGCCTGCTTGCTCCAGCAACTGGCGCGCCCTTGCCTGATCGAAGGGATAAGGCGTCCCGCAGGCCTTCAGGTAGGCGGGCTCGGCGGTGGAGATCTCCGTCGACGGCGGCCAGGTGCAGCCCCAGGGCTCCACGCCGATCCCCTTCCAGATGGTCTTGGCGAGGGTCTGATGGTCGATGGCATGGGCCGCGGCCTGGCGCAGCCGCACATCCTTCAGCACGTTGTGGGGCAGATGGGTCTGGAAAAAGTAGAGCCCAATGATATTGGCCGCAGGTTTGCTCAGCACTTTGGCACCCATAGCCTTGGCTTCTTCGATGAGATCCCGGTGGCCCTCGGCGATGTCGAGTTGCCCTGTTTGGAGTTGCGCCATCCGGGTGCCCATCTCCGGCACGTGGCGGATCTCCACGCGGTCATAGGTTGGGCAACCCAGCACCGGGTCTCTGCGGGCCGACTTCAGGATCATGAACTTCTGCGCTTCCCGGCTGACCACCTCGTAGGGGCCAGCGGCGAGCGGCTTTTCGCGGAAGGCGTCCACTGCCTGCTGGGTAATCGCGCCATTGGAGTGGTGTTTCTTCGATACCAGGTACAGGGGGAAGACCAGAGGCGACATCTCTGTCACAAAGGTGACGGCCCCCTCCTTGAAATCGATCTGGAGGCTAAGGTCGTCCAGCACCGTCGCCTTGGCTCCAAAGGCCTGGATAATCCCGCCCCCTTGGGGGGTGGAGAACTCACTGCCCAGCGCCTCGATGGAGAACTTTACGTCCTCCGCGGTGACCGCAGACCCGTCGTTGAAGGTGAGGCCGTTCCACAGCTTCACCTTCAGGCCCTTCGCTCCCGGCAGGAACTCCCACGACTCGGACGCGCCATAGCCCGCTTCCAGCTTGGTCTCCATCGGGTCGGCCCCGAAGAGCGGCAGGGAGTGGATCCGTGTGTAATGGGTGGAGTTGAACTCCGTCTCAATGGGGTGCGGAGAGAACTCCTGGCTGTTCTGGATGGCGCCAACCCGCAGCAGCGCCTGCCTGGGCGGGCACGCCGAGAGGGACGTATCGCCTATCAGCGCCGGCGGTCCCGTCGGGGCGCCGGCGGCCGCCAGTTCATCTCCTGCCGGCGCCGGCTCCGCCTCCGGCCGAGCGCAGGCGAGGGCGAGGGTGGCTAGCGCAGCCAGTGCAATGATCCTGAACGACATACCTAGCCTCCTTGGGAGAATGGTGCGCCCATGATGCGTGATGCCTGACATGTGATGCGTGATATGCGGCGTGGCGGACACGTCTCATGTATTGTGCCTCACGCATCAGCCACTAACTCTCTCGTAGTTTCGGGTCCAGGAAGTCCCGTAACCAATCTCCCGTCAAGTTGAAGGAAAGAATGACCAGGGCGATGGCGAGGCCGGGGAACAGGGAGAGCCACCAGGCGTTGGTGAGGTAGGCCCGGCCGTCGGACACCATCTGGCCCCAGGTCGGGGTCGGCGGGGGAATGCCGGCCCCCAGGAAGCTCAGGGTCGCCTCCACCGCGATGACCAGCCCGAGGTCCAGGGTGAGGATCACCACCAGGGTGTTGAGGACGTTGGGGAGGATGTGCACCGCCATGATGCGCCACGGGGGGACCCCGGCGACGCGCGCCAGGGCCACGAAATCCCGCGTCTTGATGCTCAGCACCTCACCGCGGACGAGCCTGGCGATGCGAGCCCAGAGCACCAGGGAAACGGCGAGCACCACGGTAAACATGCCCGGCCCAATGACCGCTGCCAGCAGCAGCGCGAGCAGGATCAACGGAAAGGAGATAGTGGAGTCGGCGAGCCGCATCGCGATGGTGTCGGTCCGGCCGCCGAGGTAGCCGGCGGCCAAGCCGATGAGGGTTCCTAGCACGCCACCGACTGCGATGGTTACCACGGCTACGATAAAGGATGGTCGCGCCCCCACGATGATGCGGCTCCACACGTCTCGACCGAGGCGGTCTGTACCCATGAAGTGTTGGGGGTCTCCGCCCGCCCAGGAGGGAGCGGCCAGGCGTCCCACAAGGTCCGTCGAGTCGGGGTCGTAGGGAGCTATCCAAGGGCCAAAGAGGGCAAAGATAAGAAACGCGCTCAACAGCGCCAGAGGAAGCACGGGGGCCCGCCGCAGCGTCTCCAAGGCCCGGCCCTTCGAACGTTCCAGCGCCTGGGCGAGGGCTTCCCCGCGTACCAGGGGTCCTACCTGCTCAAGTGCCATCAAATCTCCGAGTCCAAGGTCCAAGGTCCAAGGTCCAAGGTCCAAGGTGCGGCGACGCGGCCCCACTTTGGACTTTGGACTTTGGACATCTAGCGGCTTCCCGCCCCGATCCGGATCCTCGGGTCCACTACAGCATACAAGAGGTCAGCCGTCAGATTCGCCAGAAGCACGGAGGCTCCGAGGAGGGCAACGATGGCCTGGATCACCGGGAAATCCCTGGCCACTATGGCGGTGAGGAAGAGAGCGCCGATGCCGGGCCAGTTGAAGACGGTTTCAGTGACGACCGACCCGGCAACGGCGGTGCCTACCCAGAGGGCCATCAGAGTTAGGACAGGCAGGAGACCGTTGCGCAGGACGTGCACCCAAACCACACGAAACTCGGGAAGCCCCTTGGCCCGGGCCAGCTTGACAAACTCCGCGTCCAAGTTCTCCAGCATGGAAGAGCGCAGCAGGCGCGTCAGGGCGGCGAACAAGGGCAGCGCCAGGGTGACTGCCGGCAGCACGTAGAACTCCCAGGTCATGCTCTCGGCGCCTCCTGCGCCGCCGGCAGGGAATAGCCGCAGGCGGACGGCGAAGACCTGGATGAGAATGAGCCCGACCCAAAAGCCTGGGGCCGCCTGCCCGAAAGCCGCAAGAGCGCGAACCAGGTGGTCCGCCGTGCGCCCCCGTTTGGTGGCCGCCAACACCCCCAGCGGCACCGCGGTCACTAGCACCAGGAAGATGGCTGAAACCGCCAGACTGACGCTGGCGAGGACCCGTCCGCCTAAGAGCTGGGTAACCGGTTCCCGGTAAACGACCGACCGGCCGAAATCAAGGGTGGCCATGTCCTTCAGGAAAACCGCAAACTGCTCGTGATAGGGACGGTCCGTCCCGAACCGCTGCCTGGCCGCGGTTATCTCCTCGACAGTGGCGTCGGGCGGCATCAGCAGCATGGCGGGGTCCCCTGCCGCCCGTGTGGCGACAAAGATCACCACCATGAACAGGAACAGTGTGACCAGAGATTGGAGAAGACGACCGGCAATATATCGCAAGGTTCACCAGGATTCCTCTCCCTCTGGAAGAGGGCCAGAGTTTGGACTATCCGATAGTCTTCCCTGGGACTTTCGAATATTCTTGTAGTCCATGCCCCTGCTGGAAGTCAACGACCTTCGCACCTACATCTCCACCCGGCGCGGCTTGAACAAGGCCGTCGACGGCGTCAGCTTCTCGCTGGACAGCGGCAAGACCCTCGGCCTGGTCGGTGAGTCCGGGAGCGGTAAGTCCATGACGGCCCTCTCGATCCTCCGTCTGGTCCCTCAGCCCGTGGGGCGGATCGTGGGTGGCAGCGTCCGCTTCAACGGAGAGGAACTGCTGAACAAGTCCGAGGAGGAGATGCGCCAGTTGCGTGGTGGCGAGATCTCCATCGTGTTGCAGGACCCGCTAACCAGCCTCAATCCCCTGTTCAGCATCGGGTTCCAGGTCGGGGAGGCCGTCGGCCTTCATCAGGGTTTGAGCGGCAGGGCCCGGCTAGACGAGGTCATCCAGAGCCTGCAGCGGGTGCGCGTGGCCGCGGCCGAGACACGCGTGAACGATTACCCTCACCAGTTCAGCGGCGGGATGCGGCAGCGAGTTGTCGGCGCCATCGCCATCGCCTGCAAGTCCAAGCTCCTCATTGCGGATGAGGCCACCACTGCCCTCGATGCCACCATCCAGGCCCAGTACCTCGCCCTGCTGCGGGAGCTTCAGCAGGACCTCGACCTCGCGATCCTCTTCATCACCCACGACTTCGGGATCGTCGCCAAAATGTGCGACCACGTCGCCGTGATGTACGCCGGCGGCATCGTCGAGTACGCGGACGTGCGGCAGAGCTTCAACCGACCGTCCCACCCCTACACCCAGGCGCTTCTGGAGGCGGTCCCGAAGGTCGACAGCAGGGTCAGCCGCCTGTTCGCTATCCCGGGCGTCCCGGCCACGGGCTTCACCCATTTCACCGGCTGCCCCTTTGCCTCCCGCTGCCCCGTGGCGCTGGACAAATGCCATGACGAGCGGCCGCCTGTCATCGAAGTCGCCCCGGGACACATCTCCCTGTGCTGGCGGGCTGAAGAGGTCTACAGGGCACAGCACAACAGGAACGGAGCACAGGGCAGAGCGAAGGGAGCACAGGCACTCTCACCTGTGCAACCAGCACGACCCGCCAAGCCGCTTATCACCGTTGAGGATCTGAAGGTCTACTTCCCAGTCCGCCGCGGACCTTTCTTCAACCGCAAGACCGTGATGCTGAAGGCCGTGGACGGCGTCTCCTTCATCCTTCGCCAGGGCGAGACCTTTAGCCTCGTCGGGGAGTCCGGTTGCGGCAAGACCACCACAGCCCGCGCTATCCTCAAAATTGAGGACAGCACCGGTGGCCGGGTCCTCTGGTCCCCAGTGGGATTCTCGTCTCCCTTCATGGGAGGGGGGCAGGGTAAGGGCAAGCCCAGCCTGGCCGCCCCGAGCGACATCCAGACCCTGTCTCCACCGGAAGAGCGTGCCTACCGCACCGCGGTTCAGGCCGTCTTCCAGGATCCCTACAGCTCGATGAACCCTCGCATGCGGGTGGGCGATTTCGTCAGCGAGCCCTTGCTCCTCAATCCCGACCTTGGAGCCAGCCAGCGCAGGGGGCGCGCCGAAGAGGTTCTTCAGCAGGTCGGCCTCCGGGCCGAGGACGTCCATCTCTTCCCGCACCAGTTCAGCGGCGGCCAGCGCCAGCGCATCGCCATCGCGCGGGCCCTCGCCTCATCCCCCCAGCTCATCGTCCTGGACGAGCCCGTCTCCTCGCTGGACGTCTCTATCCGCGCCCAGATCATGAACCTGCTGAAGGAACTGCAGGAGCGCCTGGGGCTGAGCTACCTCTTCATCGCCCACCACCTGGGCACTGTGCGGTACATGAGCGATTCGGTCGGCGTCATGTACCTGGGCCGGCTGGCGGAGATGGGCCCATCGGAGGAGGTGTTTTCCAACCCGCTGCACCCCTACACTCGAGCGCTGCTGTCGGCGGCCCTGCCCGACCATCCTGACGTTAAGCGGGAGGAGGTCCTCCTCCAGGGCGACGTGGCGGCGCCCACCGCCGTCCCCTCCGGCTGCCGTCTCCACCCCCGCTGCCCCTTCGCCCGCGCTGAATGCAGCACTATAGACCCCCCGTGGAAGGAGATCAGCCCGGGGCACTGGGCTGCGTGTCATCTGTACTAGGTGAGCTGTTAGCTGTTAGCTTTTGGCGGTTAGCTGTTACCGTTGGGGTGTCCCGACAATGGCCCGGGGGAATGCCCGTATCCGGGAACGAGATCCAGCACGTTGTCCTGGAGCCGGACGAGTGAGCTACGGCAAGTCCTCCGGGCGCACCCTTCTTGCCGCGTGGAGGATGGGCAGGATCTGGACCTCGTCCCCCTCGAAGCGGTACAGGATCCGATGCACATCGACGACAACGCGTCGGATACCCTCAAATTCAAGCAGGGGTGCGCCCATCAGGGGAACCTCAGCCAGCCGATCAACTGCGGCCTCGATCCGCTCCGCCAACACCGGCGCGTACTGGGGTGCCTCGTCGCCGAGATGCGCCCGGGCCGGTGGTAAATCTGCTACGGCCTGCCCGCCTCCTGCGGGCAGCATAGCTCCACTTGCTAAGGCCCCGCCAGTCCCGCGAACCGCTGCCAGAAGTCCGGGAAGGTCTTGCTTACGCACCCGGGGTCCTTGATCCGGAGACCGGGAGCCCGCAGCCCGGTGAGGGCGAAGCTCATGGCCATGCGGTGGTCATCGTAGGTTTCTATCTCGGCCGGATGCACCGGTCCAGGGTGGATGGTGAGGCCGTCACGGCGTTCGTCCACAGAGACCCCGAGCCGCCGCAGCTCTGTCGCCATAGCCGTCACCCGGTCCGTCTCCTTGCCGCGCACGTGAGCGATACCCCGTATCGTAACCGCGCTGTCCGCAAAGGGGGCGATGGCGGCGAGGGTCTGCGCGGTGTCCGAGATATCGCTCATGTTCTCATCGATGCCCCGCAATGTTGGAGCCCCAACGACCTCGGTGTAGTCCTCCTCCCGACGCACGATGCAGCCCATGCGCTCCAGGAGCTCCACGAAGCGAAGGTCCCCCTGGGCGGAGTCACGGCCGAGGTGCATCACCCGCACCCGACCGCCGGTAACTGCCGCCGCCGCGAAGAAATACGAGGCGCCCGAGGCGTCGGGCTCAACATGGTAGGTCCGGCCGGCATACCGCTGGTCGCCTGGTACCCGGAACCGCCGGTACCCCTCGTTGATCGCCTCGGCGCCGAAGGCGCGCATGGTGCTGATGGTCATGTCCGTGTACGGCTTGGAGACCAGGTCGCCCTCGACCTGCAACGCCAGCCCCTTCTGGCTGAGCGGTCCGACCATGAGGAGGGCGCTGAAGTACTGGCTGCTGATGTGGCCGGGAATTCGCGCCTCGCCTCCCGACAGCCCCGTGGTCTCCACGATGACCGGCGGGCAGCCGTTCCCCTCAGCCGACCGCGCCGTCACCCCCAGTTGCGTCAGCGCGTCGAGCAGAGGCTGGATGGGGCGCTGCCGCATCCGCCCATTGCCGTCCAGGACATAGCGGCCGTGACCCAGCGCCAGAAAGGCGGTCAGGAAGCGGGCTGCGGTCCCTGCGTTGCCCACAGACAGGGTTGCCTCCGAGGCGGGCACGCGCCCGGCGGCGCCCTGCACCCTGAAGCTCGTTTCCTCCTGGATCACCGGTATCCCGAGGGTCCTCAGGGCCCCGACCATGTAATCCGTGTCGTCGCTGAAGAGCGCGGAGCGGATCAGGGATTCTCCCCGCGCCATGGCCGCGATGATGAGCGCCCGGTTGGTATAGCTCTTGGAACCGGGCAGGGACATGGCCGCGTCCACGGGACAACTAACGGGCTGGATCTCAAGGACAGCCTGGGGAAGGGTCACCGGGGGGCGCTCCCGTTAGGCGTCTCGGGGCAGCAATACGAAGTGGTCCCCGTCCAAGGGTCGGAGGAGGCGGAAGTCCCGTTCGTCGAAGGTCAGGATGCGACGGGTCCGGTAGCGATGGGCCATCACCACCAGGGAGAGGTCGGCCAGCCCCGCTTCCAGCGCCTCGTACTGTTTGTCCAACTGGCGCACCAGTTCGTAGTCTGGCCCTTCCAGACAGGCCACTTCAAAGCGGCCCTCCGCAAGGTCTTCCAGGAAGGCCTGCCGGGCACGGTTCCCGAGTCGCGTCCCCAGCAGGTAGTCCACCTCAGCCGCCACGGGCGCGGGCAGGACCCAGATCCCATCTTCCTGCTCGAGGCTGGCACGGATGCGGGGTCGCCAGGGGTGGTTACGGTCGGCCAGTGCCACCAGAGGCCCGGCGTCGACCAGCAGGCTCATTCGCCGAAGCCCCGCAGCAGCATTTTCTCGTCGAGGTCCTCGATGGAATCGCCCGGCCCGCTCACCACGCCGTCCATAGCCAGCTTCCGGGTGCGCATTGCGGCCTTCGCGGTGTACTCCATGATGGCGTCTCGAATCACGTTCGCTTGAGAGCAGCCCAACCGCTCAGCAGCCCGCCGCAAGCGCTCCAGGTGAACTTCTTCCAAATAGACGCTGGTCTTCTTCATGGATGTAGGGTAGCACGTAGGGTATTGACCCGCAACCCCTTACAGGAGCCGCGGCTGCGCCCCCGGATATCCAAGGTGCTCCCGGGCGGTGTCGCTGACGCGTCTCCCCGCAGGGGTACGGTTTAGGAACCCGATCTTCAGCAGGAACGGCTCCACTACGTCCGCCAAAAGGCCCGACTCCTCGTTCAGAGTCGCCGCGAGGGCTTCAAGCCCGGCGGGACCACCCTTGTACTGGTCGATCAAGGTCGTCAAGTACGCCCGATCCAGGCGATCGAGTCCGCGCTCATCCACTCCTTCCCGTTCGAGGGCCACCCGGGCCACGGTCTGGGTGATCCCGCCGTTCCCGTGCACCTGCGCGTAGTCCCGCACCCGCCGCAAGAGGCGGTTGGCGACTCGCGGCGTACCCCGCGCTCGCCGCGCGAGTTCGGTGGCCCCCTCCTCCTCAATAGGCGTATTCAGGAGGCGCGCGGAGCGCATCACCACACGAGCCAGGTCTTCCTCCCCGTAGAAGTCCAGGTGGCAGACGATGCCGAAGCGATCCCGCAGCGGCGCCGAGAGCAGACCTGCCCTGGTGGTGGCGCCGATGAGGGTGAAGTGCTCCAACCGGTACCGCAGCGAGCGCGCCTTCGGCCCCTGGCCCGTCACCAAGTCGACGCTGAAGTCTTCCATAGCCGAGTAGAGGTACTCCTCGACGGCGCTGGACAGGCGGTGGATCTCGTCGATGAAGATCACCTCGCCGCGCTCCAGGTTCGAGAGCAGGCCCACGATATCGGCCGGCCGCTCAAGGGCTGGCCCCGAGGTATGGGTGATCTGC
>CAZPYZ010000117.1:0-9665 GCA_964590215.1 uncultured Dehalococcoidia bacterium
TCCCCGACATGGTTTGGCCGGTGAGGTCGGATGCCCGGTACTGGGCATAAGGGCCGGTCTGCCCGAAGGCGGTTATGGAGGTGTAGATGAGGCTGGGATTGACCTGCTTCAGGTCCTCGTATGAGAGGCCCCGGCGCGCCATGGTGCCGGGATGGGTGTCTTCGACGAGAATGCCCGCGCTCGCCGTCAGCCTGCGGAAGATCTGCTGCCCCTCCGTGGTGTCGAGGTCCAGGGTGACGCTGCGTTTGTTCGCGTTGAACTGGAGCCACCAGAGGCTGACCTCAAGGTGCTCGTGATGGAAGGGAGCACGGGACCGTCCAAGAGCGCCCCCCGGGGGTTCGATCTTAATGACGTCTGCGCCGAGCTCCGCCAGGAGCTTGGTGCAGTAGCCGCCGAGGGCGTCGGTAAGGTCGAGGACGCGGAGGTCTGAGAGAGCGCCCTTCGTCATCGATCGAGCCAGGCTCGCTCCAGGCTGGTATAGACATTGGCCTGAAGGTTGCGGTGGAAGTTCTTGAGGTGAGGGGTCCAGAATTCGTAGAAGGGCTGGGACTGGAAAGCGAAGCTGTAGGCCTTGTCGACGATGCGGAGGCCGGCTTTGCGCACCAGCTCACGGCGCTTCTCCGGGTTCGGCTCGGAGCGCTGGCCGTCGATGAGGGCATCCAGTTCTGGGTCGTTGATCCCCCAGTAGTTGGTCTTGCTTCTGGAGTGGAGGGTTGAAAGGGGATTGTCGACGTCGAAGCGCCCGCCGGTGCCGGTGGACGAGTAGTTCAGGATGTACTGGGGCGGGTCCTTCTTGCGGTTGGCGGAGAAGGTGGCCGGGTCGAGGGGTTTCAGGACGATGTGGATCCCGGTCTTCCGGAGTTGGGCCTGGAAGAGCTGGATGTGGGCCTTGTAGTAGTCGCTGGAGTCGGTGGAGAGGGTAACTTCGAACTCGACGCCGCTCCCGTAGCCGGCCTCGGCCAGCAGCCGCTTCGCCTGCTCCGGGTCGTAGGGCTGAAGCTTCTTGATCTCCTCCTGGGTGAAATATGGGGTGAAGATCCACGGCATCTCGTACTTGCCGCGCCCGCCCTGGAGGAGGTTGATGTACTCGTCCCGGTTGACGGATAGGGAGATGGCTTTCCGGACGCGCTCGTCGTCCAGGGGCTTCACCTTCGTATTGAGCCAGGGACCGAAGGAGCGAAAGAGCTCGCCCTCCCCCATCATGGCGTCGGGAACGGCCTTCCTGATCCCGACGGACTCGGGATAGTCGATGGTCAGGGAATAGTCGTCCAGCAGGTCGACCTGCCTGCTCTGGAAGGCGGCTTTGGCCGTGGAGTCGTCGGGAATGACCAGCAGCCGGATCGCGTCCAGGTGCGGTCTGGTCTTGTCCCAGTAGGTCGGGTTCTTGGCCCAGGTCCAACGGGCGCCCCTCTGGGAACCTGCCGTATCGAGTTGGAACGCGCCGGTGCCGGCGATCTGGTTCTTGAAATGGCCGTCCTGGTCGTAGATCTCATGGGGGACGACGGCGAGAACCCTGGCGGCGGCGTAGGTGATGAAGGGGATGAAGGGCTCCTTGAAGCGGACGACCGCGGTGTAGGGGTCGGGTGCTTCGGCGCTCGCGATGCTGGTCACCCAGGCGTCCCAGGGCCCGCGGGACACATCCCTAAACCTGCCCAGGTGGCCCCAATACTCGAAGCTCCACTTCACGTCTTCGGCGGTCATGTCGCGGCCGCTGACGGGCGGTAGGCCGGCGAATTTCACGCCCTTGCGCAGGTGGAACGTGTAGGTCCGGGCGTCCGGGGAGACCTCCCAGCGTTCGGCGAGGCCGGGCTGGACCACGGTGTCGAGGAAGCCGACGTCGGGTCCCGTCTTGAAGCTGAGCAGCCCCTCGTACCCCATGCCGTATTCCCCGCCCAACTCGGCGCCGTTCTTGCCGGTGTAGTTCATGTCGAAGTCGTACGGGTCGGTCTTGATGCGGCGGTTGAGGGTGCCGCCGGATTTGGGGTCGCCGCCCTCGCCCGCGGTCGGGGCCTGGGCCGGCGCGCTGCAGGCGAGGGCCAGCAGGACGAGGCCGACGAGCAGCGCCTTCATGGCTTGATCACCACCTGGCGGCTGGATGGCTCCTCTTCCCACGGGATCAGGGGCGGCACCGTCCACGGTAGGAACTGGCCGCCGGCGGCCGAAGTAGCCTCGGCCGTGTGGTAGAGATCTGCGACCTCGTCGAATTTGGGGTCGAAGCGCATGTGGCCGCCCCGCATCTTGTAGCCGGGGTACGGCTCGGTCGATCGGATCCCTTCATGGGGCATGTCGATGCGCTGGTTCTCGGCCGGGTTGCGGTAGGTCTCCATGGGGTCTTCGCCCCGCTCCACTCGGTCGATCTGCTCCAGCAGCATCTCGCGGTACATGATGACGCCGACGTCGGACTGGCCGAGGTGCTCAAGGTCGCGCCGCGCGATGCCGCCCTGGGTGACCCAGGCCATGTGATCCTGCCCCGTTACGAAGTCGTTCCGCAGCTTGCCGTCCTCCTGGTAGAGGGGCACCTCGAAGTAGGGGATGGACTCTTGGGGCGGCGCCGGTACGCCCGGCCGGTGGGCGACGTACATGATGTGCCAGGTATGGTCGTCGTCCACCGGGACGCGGACTTCGAACATGTAGAAGCCAGAGGCGCCGCCGTTCCCCTGGCGGAGCATGTTGGGGAAGACGATGGGGTGTCCGTCGGTCCAGGACTCGTCCTCCTGGGTGTGGCCGTCCAGCACCCGACGCTTCAGGATGCCGTGCTCGAAGCGGGTGAAGCCGATGCGCTTGTGGCGCCGGACCGGCCGGGGCCGCGGCGGCTTGCCCTGGCGTTCCCGCACGTAGTTCGAGTAGTAGCTGTGGAGCCACTCGGCGTGGACGGGGTCCAGGGAGTTCTCCATGCACTGGATCCAGTTGCAAGGGAGCATGGTGCCGCCGATGTGCCGCACCGCGTTGTCAACGACGTAGACGTCGTACCGGGGGATCAGAGGCGCTGGCTGCGGGCCGAGGTAGGCGAAGACCAGGCCGGCGAACTCCTGGACGGGATACGCCTTGGTACTGACCCGGTCTTTGAAGGTGCTGTCCCAGGGCTCGGCGGGCTGCTCCAGGCATCGACCCTCGTGGTTGAAGACCCAGCCATGATAGGGGCAGCGTAACCCCGCCGGCTCGGGGATGCCGTACTCCATGGAGACGCGGCGGTGGGGACATGGCTCGTCGATGAGGCCGAGGGTGCCCGACTTGTCTCGGTAGAGGACGAGGTCTTCGCACAGGAGTCGTACCTTCTTGACAGGGTTCTCCTCCAGCTCCACCGCCGCCGCGACGGGGTGCCAGTAGCGGCGCATGAGCTCGCCCATGGGTGTGCCGGGCCCAACTCGAGTGAGCCGCTCGTTCAGCTCTTTACTCAGCATGGTCTACTCCTTGGGGCCTTCTGCCTGCGGGGTATTTTGCCACAATCACAGGGCTTTCATCACTGGCCTTTCACCGCTTCCATCCACCGGCGCAGAGACTCCAAGTGCTGCCCCACACCCCGATAGCCCGCTCCCCGATTATCCACGGAGTAATGCGTCGCGCCGCGCCTCTGCTGGCGCTGAAAGCCTTTGATCCAGGCCTCGGGCCCGCCTTTGTAGGAGTTGGTCCGCATTTCGTAGGGGAACGTCTCAGGATCCCTGCCGGCTGCACCGATGTACCCTTTCAGCCGGGACCACGCTTCATCCTCGTTCTCTGGCGTGGCGGGCAGCGGACACCAGCCATCGGCACTGCGCGCGACCCGGCGCAGGGCAGCATCGGCAATCCCCCGGTGGCCGACGCCGCCCCCCATCCAGATGGGAATTGGGCGCTGGACCGGGAGGGGAGTGATCCCCTGGTTGTCTATGCGGTCCCAATGCCCCTGGAACTCCACCGCTGGCTGTGTCCACAGCAGTCTGAGCAGCGTGACCTGATCTTCCAACCGTTTGCCTCGGGTGCGGAAGTCGTACCCGAGGGCTTCGTATTCCGCAGGTATCATCCCAACGCCAACGCCGAGCCTCAGACGCCCGCCGCTGATGAGGTCCAGTTCCGCTGCCTGCTTGGCGACGAGGGCCGTTGGCCGCTGAGGGAGCAGCAGGATGGATGTGGCGAGCCCGAGGCGTCGGGTGCAGGCAGCCATGAAGGCGAGGATGACCAGGGGCTCGCGGTAGGTCTCGCCTGCGCGGGGGCGCTGGTGTCCAGCGGCCTCCCACCGGCTTGGGTCCGCCGCCAAGACATGGTCAGCCACAGCAATGAAATCGAAACGTAACTGCTCGACTCCCTGCACGTACTCACGGAGAGCGCCGGGATCGAGGCCGATTTGCCCTTGAGGAAAGATGTGCCCTAGCTGCATCGAACCGCTACTTGGGCCTTATTTCCGACCGGAAGTTCCGTTCTCCTCCATCCCTGCGCAAGTCAGGGGGCTCCGCGATCGTCCGCGAGGCCTCGGCACACCACGCGCGGTAGGAGGCGATGAGCTGATCTTCGATGTCGTAGGCGTAGGGGTCAGGCACAAGCTCCCGGAGCTGGGGAGTATCGATCTCCTCGCGATGCTCCACCTGCCAGCGTACCGTGCGGCGGACCGCCTCCGCGGGCGCCACAAGGTCGTGGTAGCCAAGGACGTAGGTGAGCTTGGAGGCGTCCCAGATCCAGTTCTCCGAACGCAGGTAGGACGAAGCGAGGCGGTCAACGTAGGGATGATTGATCCCCACCACCTCGACCTCGCAGCCAAGCTCCTGGGCGATGATACGAATGATGTCCTTCAGGAAGAACGCCTGCTGGTCGACGGAGTTGAAGATCTGCCCCTTCGCCTCCCGGCGGTCGACGGCCAGGAGCACCTGGTGCGCCGCGTTCTCGGTGAAGCACATTGGGCGGACCATGCTGCCGTCTCCCGACACCAGGATCTGCCTCCTGCCGTCGAGAAGGCGCTTGGTGATGTTCCAAAGGGCGGCGCGCGGCGTCCTTGGACCGTAGAGGTTGGCATAGGTGAAGACGGTAGCGGCGTACTCGCCCGCGCCGTGGTGGGTCATCACCCGCCGCTCGCACTCGGCGACCCACCCAGCATAGCCGTGGCCCTCGGCCCTGCTGCTGTAGCGGGGGTAGTCCTCCTTGACCGGCAGTTCCCGCCCTCGGGGAAAGGGAAGCTGGTGCGGCCGTACATTGCCCGCCTGCCCGCTGATGTAGATGAAGCGGTCGCAGCGGCCCGCGAACACGTCCTCCGCGCGTCCCTCCCGTCCGTACATCACGCACACCAGGTCCCAGTGCGTCCCTCCCAGGTCCTTCTCCAGCGCCCCCCGGTCGTCGGCGTTTCCGTGAAGGTGGTGATGTACCTGAGGAAGGGCATCGGTTTCGTGTAGGCCGCGGTGATAGATGGTGACCTCATAGCCGCGGTCGAGCAGCCCCCGGACCACCCCCGGCCCCGTCGGGCCGGTTCCACCGATCACCAGGGCGTTCATGGCACCATCCCTCTACGGGCTCGGGTAATACCCGCGCTCGTGCCAGGGACGTTCGTCGGCACTGAACCATTCATAGGAAACCTCTTTCCCAGCGCCTTTGGTCCGGGCATTGCGCAGGACAACGGCGCCCGCGGCCGCCATCTGGATCCCCATGCCACCCGTGCTTGCGTAGAAAATCAAGTCCCCCGGCCCCTTACGCGCCTGGGTCTCACCGATTATGACTGGCCCGAGCTCGCAGACCTTGTCCCAACTGATGAGTCCTTCATCGATGGGGTCCAGCAGCTCCCGCTGCTGCTCGTTCAGTACCATCTCCTCGCTGAGGATACAGATCGCGTCGCTCTTCAGGAGCGTGGTGCGATCGATCTCGGTCCGATAGGCCGTGACCGGCTCCTTGTAGTTTGCCCGCAGTGACCTGCTCAAGGGCTGCCGGGGACGCGGCGTGCTCTTGGTCGAGGTGACGAGCTGCCCGGCTCGTAACCATTCCCCGTCGAACACCGGGGTATTCGAGCTGGTGGAGCAGCATACGATGTCCGATCCCTCCACCACCTGACGAGGGCTGTCCACCGCCCGGACCTCGATGCCAAGCAGGTCGCCCATCTCCGTTGCGAACTGCACACGGTGCGCTGGGTTCGGACTGAAGACCTTCGCGAACCTAACAGGCCTGACCTGCGCGACCGCCTGGAGGTCCGCACGCGCCACTTTGCTGCTCCCGAAGACCCCGACGACCGAGGCGTCGTCGCGGGCGAGGTGCTTGACCGCCACGCCTGTCGTTGCGCCTACCCGGATCCCGGAGAGGGTGAACTGAGGGAGGATCGCGAGCAGCTCCCCCGTCTCCATGCTGAACAGCACCACCACGCCCCAGTCTCGCTCCATGTAGCCTGTGGTGTGGGGCCCGCGCGGCTCGCCTCTCACCCGTAGCCGGCGGCCGGAGTTGAGCCTGATAGCCGCAATATTGAGGGCGGAGACGGAGCCCATTTGCGCTCCAAAGCTATGGCCGCTCCCACTCGCAGCCACCCCACTCACGTTGACGCGACGCGGGTAGAAGGGGGCGTGTCCCCTGGCATGCTCCGCCAGGGCGATCTCCATCGCGTCCACGCATTCTGCCATAGGAGCGAGGGCACCCACGTCCTGGTCCTTGATGAGTAACGCCATCGGCAGTCAGCTCGTGGCGGCCTGCCCCCGGGCTGCCTGCAGCGGGCTGTACCGGACCGACGTGCCAATGGAGGCGTTGTTCTGTTGAATCCGGCTGCGCCCCGTCGCGAACTCGTGGTACACGTTCGTCGCCGGGTCCCCGAAGACATTCATCGGGTCCATCCCCTGGGCGGGCCTTATCTGTCCGCTAAAACCACAGCGCCGCGCGTTTCTGAAGCTCGGCGTCTAAGTTCCTTTTCCAGCGATTCGGCGAGTGCTGCCTGTCCAATGGACCGGAGCAGGGCCGGCAGCTCGGGGCGAGAGGCTGGAGGCACTCCCCGGCGTAGCAGCACAGCCCATGCCTTGTGAGTCAAAAGGCTGATCAACTGTTCCCCTGCGGCTTCGTCGTCGCCAATCCGTCGGAGGTCTTCGTAGACTCGCGCTGTCTTAAGGGCTCGCTCTTCCGCGACCTCGGGATTTGGAAGAGGCGTCTTGCCTTCCCATGTTCGGCGCAACTGTGACCAGTAGTCACTGTGCTGGCAAACCAGGTAACCGAAGCGCAACGACCACGTAATAAGGTCGTGTCCCGCCTCAACCATCTTGGGCACGTCTTCTGCGCCGTACAAGCGGATGTCAACGTCGATGGGATGATCGCTGATTTCGGGACGAAACTCCTCGGAAGATATAAACGAGATCGACGTCGTGAGCTCGCATGCCCGGACGAGCAAGGGAACCTATGACAAGTAGGGCGCATGTGTGCGGGTCAGAACAGATCCGTTCGGCAAAGGCGGTCACCCACCGCTTCGCCTCTGCGCTTGGCCAGCCCGGTAGGCGCTGAAGACGGACGGACGGCGGGTCGTTACGCCCCTTATGGTTGGCGGCCAAGGACCTCTCCTACAGCCTCGACGTACTCCTCGAGTTTTATAGCGACGTCCTCGGCGTTTAGATTTGGGAGCTTGACATCACCATAGGCGACTGATTTTCGTGCGTCGTTCAGCTGGACGCCGATGGGCGAGAGCATCACGGGGATCCTCAAGCGCTGGCCCAAGAAGGTGGCTGAGGGATCCACCCGGGACACGTCCCGCAGCACACGAGGACGCAGGGCGATGCGGTCGAATCCGAGGCGGTTGCGGCGCATTGTCGTCTCCGACTCCACCCCGCACGTCAGGTAGTCCCAGGGACCCTGGGCCAGGTTTCGCCGCTCCTGGAGGATGATCTCCTGGTTGCTGAGGAACGCTGCCGTCACGGCTGGCCCGCCGCCGGCAATGGCTCCGGTAGGTCCATCTGGTACAGCCCGGCCACATTATCCCGCAAGACCTTCCGCCGCACGTCCAGGGGGAGATGCCCGAGATCGCGTTGGATGACGTCCCGGGAGTGGGGCCACGAAGAGTTGCCATGGGGATAGTCGCTAGACCACATGCAGTTGTCTTGTCCCCAGGAGCGCAGACACTGACAGCCGAAGGTGTCGTCGAAGAAGGTCGCATAGACCTGCCGGTCGAAGTAGAAGCTGGGCTGCTCCGTGATGGGGGTGGGCAGTTCCTTACGGTTTCTGCGGAAGTGGCGGTCCCACTGCTGAAGATAGAAGGGTAGCCACCCTATCTCTGCTTCGACCAACACGATCTTGAGCTGCGGGTACCGCTGCAAAACGCCGAAGAAGATTAGGTCGAACAGGGCGTTGGACATATCCAGCGCCTTTACGTTCACGCTGTTGCGCGTCTTATTCATGCCCTCGTCGGCGCCTGGCAGTCCCCGCCCCGTCGGGATCTTCCGATAGCCATGTCCGGTTAACGTGTGGATATTCACCGGCATGCGCAGCGCCTCGGCCGCCTCCCATAAGGGGTTGTAGTGCTCCGACCACAGGGGCAGATCGGGGTGGGGCACCTGCCAGATGAGGGCGCCTTTCATCCCGGCGCGGGCGCAGCGCTCCAGCTCGCGCACCCCTCGCTCAGCGTTGTAAAGGGAGATGCAAGCGATGCCCGGCAGGCGGGCGAGGTTTGGCCGGCAGTAGTCCATCAGCCAGTCGTTGTAGAGCGCAAAGCAGGCCTCCTGGGCCTCGGCGTGGTCCATGGAGAAGAGCCGGAGGCCGGCGGTGGGATACAGGACCTCCGCGCTGACCCCATCCGCGGCCATCTCGTCCAGCCGCTTGGACGGGTCGGTCCCCCCAGGTTTCAATCCACCCAAGCGTATGACTGGGAGGTGCCCTTTGACGCCGGGCAGGTTCTTCTCCCAGAGGTCCGACGGCTCGACGATGTGGGAATCCGACGAGATGATGACCTCGTTGACGGCCGGCCCGGCTGCCGTTTCCTTGGTGGGTGATACCGTGGTCATGCTCTCCTCCCTTAGTGACTTCTCCCCGGCGTCATCGCATGAAGTTGTGTGCGCATAGAGCTGGAACGGCAACCCGCTCCCAGATTAAGGTGTCTGCCACGAGTACACCTGGCCAGGGGATGCCGTGGTTGGACTGCATAATCGCACCCGACTGTGCCCCTCCCCGGATGGTGGGCCCGCCCACCCGCCCTCGGATGCTCCGCGGCTGTTCGCCCCGCCAGCATCTTCCTACGCGAGAAGATAGCCGAAGGCCCAAGGCGTTGCTCATCCTATCTCAGTGACTAGGGTCCGAGGGGCAGCGCCCCCGGTGTCTACCGGTTCTCAGGCGTGGCGGGTTGCCAGCTAGTGCTCGTCGCCCCATTCGCCCTGTTGAGTCGGGCCCTCGATCCCGGTACACCAGGGCACCAGGTTCTTCATGCGGCACTGGACGCCCCGCTTCTTCAGCTCTTCCTCGAAGATCTGGTGGACGTCCCGCGCCTCATCCTGGTACTCCGTCTGGATGCCGCCCTCTTTCTCGCTGATGTCACCTGTGGTACGCCCCGCGTCGCCGCCCGCGGTCCAGCGGTTCGCTGCGATGGTGCGCGCCTTGTTGGTGCCCAGCACCAGGTAAGCGGCCGGGGTCTCCCCCACATTGAAGTGCTGGTGCAACCAGAGTCCCGGCCCCGCGCCCGAGAGGTAGAGGCTGTCCTCCTGCCAGTCGCAACGGATCCGCGGCTCAGTGCCTCGCTGGGCCAGCACGTAGCCATTGCCCTG
>CAZPYZ010000118.1:0-9665 GCA_964590215.1 uncultured Dehalococcoidia bacterium
AGAAGATGATGAAACAGTACGGCCAGATGATGTCCAAGGGACGCAGCCGCCTCCCAGGCGTCAGGCTGCCATTCTAGGAGCGCGCGCCCATGCGTAAGAGGGCTATCCTCATCGGCGTGATTGCAATCTTGGCGCTTCCCCCGCCTGCCTTGTCCCGCCCAAACGCGCCCAGCCTTGCCACCCCTGTGGACGGCCAGGTTGTCTCAACCTTCGGCCCGACTCTGGAGTGGAACGATCCCCCTGGCGGTGGCGTAACCCAGACCCACCTCCAGGTCGTTCCCTACAACAACGACGGCCCCGGCGTTGACCTGATCCTCTCCATGCCGGAGTCGAAGCTCAGCCTGCCCGCTCCCCCAAACTGGTATGGCCTGCTGCCCGCAATGAGTTACTCGTGGCGGGTTCAGGTGTCCGATGCGACAGTCTCTGTGAACGTGGACGATCCCTCCTGGAGCGACTGGTCGGCACAATGGACCTTCCGGACGCCACCCATCGGACCTGAATCCATCTCTTTGGTGGAGCCCGCAGTAAATACAGCCGTCGTGTCTCTCACACCAACGCTGGTGTGGGGTGACAGCAATCCCAACGCCTGGTATTACGAGGTACAGGTCAGCCGGGATCCCTCCTTTGGTCCAGGAGCATTTCTCTACTGGGAACTGCGTCATGGGGGGGTCACCTCCCCTCCCCGCAGCTATGCAATCCCGGGCCAGTTTCCTTTAGAAGCCGGGCAGCGGTACTTCTGGCGGGTCCGCCCCAGAGTCCAGGGGGATGGCGCCCCCCCACCCTGGACGGCTCCCTCAACCTTCCTGACCCCCGGCGGGGGAGCAGTGGACGGGCAGGTCACTGCCATTCTCGATGGAGCCACCATCGAGGTAATCCTTGGCGGCCAGCGCAAGCAGGTCCGTTACCTGGGTGTGAGCGCCCCCCGCATATCCCCTGCCGAATGTTATGGGGCCCAGGCCGCGGCTCGTAACAGTGAGTTGGTGGAGGGCCAGATCGTCCGCTTGGAGAAGGACCAAACGGAGACGGATTCCGCCGGCAGGCTTCTCCGTTATGTCTTCATCAAAGACCTCATGGTAAACGCCGAACTTCTGGCTCAAGGACTCGCACGGGCCGACATCCAGGCTCCCGACGTCAAGTACGAGTCGATACTCCGGGCCAGAGAGGCAGAAGCGCAAACCGCCCGCCGGGGCCTCTGGGCCGCCTGCGGTTAGGGCCTTCGCAGCCGATGTGGTCGCCCATGAGCTCCCTACCTGGTGGGGTGGGCTTTTCAGCCTGCCCCGAGGGTGCGCAGGCTGGAAAGCCTGCGCCACCAAATCGGCGTACCAGTGGACGGTTGGCTTACCTGAGAGGTCGATGAAGGTGCCCCGGCGCTGTCAGGCGCCGGCCAGGGCGGGCTACTTGCTGGCAAAAGCGGCGTAGTCCGGAATACTGCCCCAATCCTGTATCGGCCAGTACGTCAACCAGGCCTTCCCAATCACATTGTGCAGCGGCACCGATCCCCACACATGGGAGTCGCTGCTGTTGTTCCGGTTGTCTCCCAACACAAAGTAGTGGTCCGACGCCACGATCTCGGGCGGCCGGCTGTAGGTCGGGTTATCGAAGATATACGGCTCTTCCAGGCGCTGGTTGTTCACATACACCTGGCCCGCCTTGATCTCCACTGACTCTCCGGGGAGCGCAACGACCCGTTTGATGAAATCCCTACTGGGATCTCGCGGATAGCGGAAGACGACAATATCACCTCGTTTCGGCAGACCGAAGGGATGTACCCTCACTTCAGGGAGCCCCGATAAGAAAGGGGCTGTCCGCCCCGCCTCCTCCAAATCCACCCTCATGTAGGCCGCCTTATTGACCAGTAGATACTGGCCATGGTGGAGGGTGGGGTCCATGCTCGACCCTTCCACCTTGAAGTTTTGCACCACGGCTCGGACGCTCAGGTAGATGACCAGGGCCAGCAGCAGGGTCTCGACCACTTCGCGGAAAGCCGTACCCAGCCGAGAGCGATGCGCCGCGCGCTCCGCCACCGGCGCTTCGGGGCCATAATCGCCCGGTTCAGGGGACCCCTGCGGATCCGTCACCAAATGGGTCATTACCTGCTCAGTATAGCCTAAAGGCCCCTGCGTCTGGCGGCCAGAGGAAGAGCGCCCTGCCTCCCACGCCACAACTGACGGCAAAGCCACCCCCGGTTTCGAACGATGGGCGTCCCCTCCGGTGTTATACTGCCAGAGAACCCTGAGCATGGATCCAGACGACCAGACCGCTCCTCAGCGAGGCGCCATCTCCCCCCGCAAGAGCTTCCTGCTCTGGGCCGTCTTCCTCGCTTTCGTGGGTGGCGGGTTCTATTCGGGGTGGCTCTCCGTCCCACGGATCCTGGGCTGGGTTGAGGCGGTCGCTCCAGCCTCCCTGGCCCAGAGCGTTCTTCCCTTCGTCCAGGTTACCAACACCAACAGCGTCACTCCTGACTGGAAGAACCTGGAGCGCGTCAATCTGCTCGTTTTGGGAGTTGACCGGCGGCCGGACGAGAAGAACGCGCCAACTCGCACGGACACCGTGATGATCATGACCCTCGATCCCTATAGCAAGACCGCCGGTATGCTGTCGGTCCCCCGGGACCTTTGGGTTCCGATCCCGATCAAGCAAGGCACGGTCATCCACGACCGAGTCAACACCGCTCACTTTTATGGCGATTGGTACGACTACCCCGGCGGCGGACCGGCTCTCGCCAAGGAAACGGTGCAGTACAACCTGGGCGTGCGCATCCACTACTTCGTACTGCTTGACTTCCAAGGCTTCGAACGCATCATCGACGCGCTGGGCGGCGTCACTGTCGATGTTGAAGCGCCCATCGTCGATAATCAGTACCCGACATCAGACTACGGAGTTCAGCGCATCCACATCCCTGCCGGTGTTCAGCTCATGGACGGCGAGCACGCCCTCCGATACGCTCGCACCCGGCACGCTGACTCTGACTTCGGCCGGATGAAGCGTCAGCAGAACCTCCTCCTGGCAGTCCGCAGCCGCTTGCTGCAATTGGACGTCCTCCCGAAGATCCCCGCCTTATGGAGCGAGTTTCACGACTCCGTCAAAACGGACATGGGCCTCGCAGAGTTGCTCACCCTGGCACAGATAGCCCGTGAGGTTCCCGAGGAAAACATCGCCAGCGCGTCGCTGGACAGCAATTATGTCACTCCCACCATCACGTGGGATGGCGCCGCCATCCTGGTCCCTAACCGCGCCCTGATGCGGCGACTCATCAATCAGGCCTTCTTCGACTCCAGGCGGCACGAGGAGGCCGCCAAGATCGAGGTGCTCAACGGCACCGCAGTCCGAGGCCTCGCCGGAAAGGCAGCCCAGGTCCTGGAGACGAACGGCTTCCCCGAAGTCGCCGTAGGCGACGCTGACGCGCTCCATCCGGTGACTGTCGTTCAAAACCTGAACGGGAAAAACTACAGCGCCGGCGTGGTCGCCTCCCTTCTCAGGGTTCCCCGAGAGCGGGTTGTCAACATCCCCAGACCCCCCGGCACGGAAGCCGACATCCGGATCATCCTGGGTGACGACGCACGCTGATTCGTAATGCGTAATGCGTAATGCGTAATTCGTGACCCCGCCTCCCACGCATCACGCACCACGCACCACGCACTACGAGTACACCACCACCGCCTTCAATCCCTCCCTGCCTAGCCGCGCCTCGTAGGCCTTGTCCGCCTCGGAAGGCCCATACCGGTGAGTAATCAGCCTGCCCGCGTCGGGCAGGACTCCCAGCAATCGCGCCATCCTTACGTATTGGTCCGTGTTAGCGTTCTGAGTCCCCGTCACAAAGAGCTCATCATAGTGGATCCGGTTCGGGTCGAAATCGAAATGCGAGTTGGGCGGGAAGCCGGCGAAGAGATTGAAAAACCCCAGTTTGCGCACCGACGACAACCCGGCCTCCATGGCCTCCACTGTCCCAAAGGTCAGGAAGCCGGCATCCACTCCCAGGCCACGCGTTGCTGCCATCACCTCTTGAACCACACCGTGCTTATCAGGGTTCACGCAGTGGGTTGCCCCCAATTCTGCCGCGACTCTGAGCCGGTCCTCCAAGGGATCGCTCACGATGATCTTCGCGGCCCCCATCGCCTTCACCAGGATCAGGTGCATCAGTCCCATCGGTCCGGCCCCGATGATCAAGACGCTGCTGCCTGCCTGGACCTTGCACGTTTCCACGGAGTTCAGCACACACGAGAACGGCTCTGTCATCGCGGCGACTTCGTAATCCATCTCCACCTCGAGGCGAATCACGTGCCCGATATTGACCACTTGCTTCGGGATACGCACGAAGCTTGCCATCCCCCCGTCCTCGTCATAGCCCAGGGTAACCCGCTTCAGGCACCGGTTCCGCTTCCCGATAAGGCAGAAGTAACACTCGCCGCAGGCAATGATGGGGCACACCACTACCCGCTCCCCCGGCTCGATCCCCTCCACCCCTTCCCCGACCTCGGCCACCGTTCCCGCCATCTCATGCCCTGGGATGACCCCTGCCTTTGCTTTCTTCTCACCCTTGTAGACTCGGATGTCTGAGGCACACACGGATGCCGCCCCCACCTTGAGCAGCACCTCCCCGGGCCCGACCTCCGGAACCGGCCGCTCCTCAACCGAGATGCTGCCCGGTTTGTGGAAGATAAGCGCCTGCATCGTTGCCATACCTGTCTCCTTTTTACTCTGGGTGCCCCTGCCGCGCCAGGGCCTGCACCAGATCGATTACTCGGTCTATCTCGTCTTCGGTGTTGAAGAAGTCCACAGATACCCGGACTGCGGGCGGCTGCACCACCGCCCGGATGACCGCCCGCTCCTGTTTCCAGAACTCGTCCACCACCGCCAGAGGTTCCCAGCCCGCCACGGTAAAGGTCACCAGCCCCGAGGCTGTGGCACCGCCAGGGGGGCTGACCAGTGTGACGCCGGGGACGTTCCTCAACCCAGCACGCAGCCGGTCGGTGAGCTGCGTCCATCGATCTTCGATCTGGTCCATGCCAATGGCTGAAAGAAAATCCACCGCGGCCGCGACTCCCGCATGGAGGGCTGGGCTGACCGTGGACACCTCGAATTTCTCCTGGCGGGCCGGTGCGGGCTCATAGGAGCCGCAGTAGTCAAAGCTCGCCGCGGCCATCTGCGACACCTGCGTGGGCGCCACGCCGGATACGAGATCCTGTCTGATGAAGAGCGCTCCCGTGCCGGCCGGACCCAACAGCCATTTATGGCCAGGCACAGCGTAATAGTCGCAACCCCAGCCGTGGACGTCGAGGTCCAACTGGCCGGAGCACTGAGCTGCATCAAACAGCACCTGGGCCCCCTTCCGGCGCGCCAGCTGCTGGATCGCCGCTACGGGCAGCCGCAGTCCATTTGTAAACATGATGTGGCTCAGCACCAGCAGTCGGGTCTTGGCGGTAATGGCCGTTTCGAGTACCTGCATCAGCGAGGCTTCGTCCGCCTGTGGGTCCAGCTCCACGAACCTGATGGCCACGCCAGCACGCCGCCGCAGCTCATACAAGGGAATAAGCACGCCGAAGTGCTCGGTCGTACTGGTGACGATCTCATCTCCCGACCTCCAGGGAAGACCGCTCACGATGATATTGACCCCACGAGTGGTGTTTTCTGTGAGGACGATCTCTTCCGGATCGGCCTTCAGCAGCCGGGCGAAGGCCGTGCGGGCTTCGGTCTTGGTCACCCGGCTCACGTTGAAGGCATAGGGGCTGGTCGGGCCTTCCGACGCTTGCAGCTCCAGCATCTTGGTCATGGCGTCGACCACAGGCCTGGGCGGCGGGCCGGAATACCCAGTGTTAAGGTAAGTTACCCTGCTGGTGGCGGGGATCTGCGCGCGCAGCGCAGCGACGTCCATGGGCAACCTTGTCCACCTTGTTTAGAACGGGGAGAAAACTCGTCGCTCTTGTCACAGAGATTGGGTTATCGTAACACAGAGCATCACCGCCAGAACCGGCCCGGGGTCGACTCCAGGAGTTCCTAAAGCGCCCTCGCGCGAGCATGGTCCACATGAGAGTCTTCCTCACGGGCGGCACCGGTTTCGTCGGCAGGAAAGTGGCCCAACACCTCATAGCGGCCGGGCACCAAGTCCGCTGCCTTGTGCGCGCCGGTTCAGACTTGAGGGCGCTTCAGCCCCTTCCCGTTGAAATCTGGCGGGGTGACATTACTGAACCCTCCACGCTGGTGGGTGCCTTAGAAGGAACAGACGCGCTCATTCATCTGGTCGGCATCATCAAGGAACAAGGGGCGGTCACCTTCCGGCAGATCCACGCCGAGGGTACCCGCAACCTCCTGGCCGCGGCATCCACCGCCGATGTGGCGCAGGCGCCCTCGCCTGCGAAGCACATCATGTTCATGAGCGCCGTCGGCACCCGGCCCGATCCGTCCTACCCCTATTTTCAGAGCAAGTGGGAGGCCGAAGAACTGGTTCGCACCAGCGGTATGCCCTGGACGATCCTCCGCTCCTCGACCGTCTTCGGCCAGGGCGATCAGTTCATGAACCGCCTCGCCCGGATCCTCCGCCACCCCCTCACTCCAGTCTTCCCCATCTTCGGCGATGGCAAAGGCCTCCTCCAACCCATCTGGGTAGACGACCTGGCCCGGTGCGTTGTTAAGGCCGTTGAAAATCCCAGCCTCCAGGGCAGGGTTTTCGAGGTGGGCGGCCCCGACCGGCTCAGCTACGAGGCTCTTGTTGACCTCGCCATGAGCGCAACGGGCGCGTACCGGCCGAAAGTCCACGTGCCCCTATTCCTGGTCCGCCCCGCGGTCCACCTGATGGCCCGCCTGCTTCCCGACCCTCCCATCACCCCCGGCCAGCTCGCCATGCTAACGCAGGACAACGTGCCTCAGGACAACGCTGTTCAGTCCGAGTTCGGCATCAACCCCGCTCACCTGGCGGACAAGCTCGACTACCTATAGACTATCGGCGCGGTCGAGAAACCGCAGGGCAAACCGAGCCACGACCGTGAGGGAGTGGAGCAAACGCCTTCCACCCTCAATGGGACTAACCCGTTTGGAGGCCATCTCATGCAAATCCAGGCCGCAGTCCTCTACGGAGAAAACAAAGGCCTCTCCGTCGAGATCGTTGAACTAAACCCCCCACAGCGCGGTGAGGTCCTCATAAAGACCGGCGCCGCCGGCATTTGCCGCAGCGACCTCCACTTCATGAAGGGCGAAGCCCGCTTCCCCTTCCTTCCCGCGATCCCCGGCCACGAGGGCTCCGGTACGGTGGAGGCCGTGGGGGAGGGCGTCACCATGGTCAAGCCCGGCGACCGCGTCATCCTCTCTTTCGTCCCAGGCTGCGGCCACTGCAAGTTCTGCGAGACCGGCCGACCCAACATCTGCGACACGTCCACCCGGGTCACTCCGGGAGTCATGCTCGACGGCACCTCCCGGCTCTTCACTCAGACCGGCCAGCAGATCGCTAATATGGGCAAGGTGTCGTGCTTCGCCGACCACACGGTCGTGCCTGAGAGCGGCTGCATTCCCGTAGGGGGAGACTTCCCGCTGGAGAACGCGGCCCTCGTCGGCTGCTCCGTCACCACCGGCGTCGGCGCCGCCCTCTACAACGCGAAGGTCACCCCCGGAAGCTCCGTGACCGTGGTCGGCTGCGGCGGCGTGGGCCTGAACATCATTCAAGGCGCCAAGATCGCCGGCGCCACCACTATCATCGCAGTCGATGTCCTGGACGATCACCTGGAGTTCGCCCGCAGCTTTGGGGCCACCCACACCGTCAATGCCAACGACGAAGGCGCAATCCAGAAGGTCCGGGAGATCACCGGTGGGGGAGCGGACTTCGGCTTCGAGTCCTTCGGCGGTGGCCACACGGTTGAGATGGCGGTCGAAATGACCGGAAAGGGCGGGACCACCGTGGTCGTTGGTATCGCCCCCATCGGCGACCGGGCCGCCATCGATCCCCTGGCACTGCTGCGGCTGGAGAAGACCATCAAGGGCTGCTATTACGGCAGCGCAAAACCCCGCCAGGACATGCCCGTCCTCGTCGATCTCTACAACCGCGGCGCCCTCGATATCGACCGCCTCATCACCCGCCGCTACGCTCTGGACCAGATCAACGAAGCCTTCGAGGATCTCGAGGAGGGGAAGGTCGGCCGCGGGGTGATCGTCTTTTAGGTCCCCTCTCCCTAGATGGGAGCAACCTAGGGAGAGGGTGATCAGCGGGGAGGGCGGTTAGCCTGGCACCACGACCCGCGTAGGGGGTGTCACCAGGTCCAAGAAGTGCCGGTCATTGAACGTCACCAAGGCGTCAACGCGGGCCATCCGCGCACATGCCGCGATCACAGCGTCATAGATGCGGCCTCCAATCACGCCTTGTCCCGACGCGTCTAGGACGACCCGTTGGTATCCCTCCGTATCGAGCGTGACCGTTTCCTCCGCCTTACGAATATAGTTTTCCTCCAAGGCCCGCCAAGCGACGGCGCCAGAGAACCCATAAGCACCGGTCAAGACCGCATACGCTTCACTAAGGGTGTGGGCGGCGAGAACGAGCCCCTCTCCTTCCGCCAGACGGCGGTCTATTTCCCCGGCTGCCAGCTGGCGATGCGGATGCCCATCGACCACACTGGCCACCATGCAATTCGAGTCCGGCAGAAACCGGGGCAAACTACTCCTCGTCGTCGAGCATCATGCCCGCGATCTGCTCCATACGCTCGCGCCGAGCCCAAGCCACCACATCTTCAGGCATCGGAGGGATCTTGCCCTGCGGCACGATCACGAGCCAGCGTCCCTTCCGCACCAGCTTCACAGGCACGGGTTCCGGCTCAATCTCGATACGGCCGTCCTCATAACGGATCTCTAGGGGCATACCAGGCTCTAGTCCAGCCCTCTTCCTAAACGGCTTCGGGATCACCACGCGCCCGGCCTTGTCGATGGTAGTCCTCATGGTAATCATCGTGGCACCTCATGTGCCATTATAGCGAGACCTCCCGAAGCTGTGGGCTGACCCGAAGCCTCGCCTCCGTCATCCCTTGTACCTCTTGCGCGCTCCAGCCCGGCGCTACTTCCTCCAACACCAACCCCTCCGGGGTCACCCGGATCACCGCCAGGTCCGTGAAGATCGCGTGCACTACCCCCGTAGCGGTCAGGGGGAACGTGCAGGACCTCACGATCTTCGGCTCCCCCTCGCGCGTGGTGTGCTCCATCGCCACGTAGATCCGCTTCGCCCCGCGCGCGATGTCCGCCGCACCGCCAATGCCACCCACGCCGCGTTCCGGTCTGATCCAGTTCGCTAAGTCGCCCTTCTCCGACACCTGCAAGCCGCCAAGCACCGCCAGGTCCAGGTGACGGCCCCGCACCATCGCAAAGGCCGCTGGGTGATCCATCAGGCACGCCCCCTGGATCAGCGTCACCGGCTGGCCCCCCGCATTGCATAAGTCCGGGTCCTCGTCTTCCGGCTCCGGCATCGGGCCGACCCCCAGCACCCCGTTCTCGGAGTGAAAGAACACCGTCTTCTCCGGGGGGATGTAGTTCGCCACCAAGGTGGGCAACCCGATCCCCAGGTTCACGTACCAGCCATCCTGCAGTTCCGATGCGATCCGCATCGCTATCACGTCTCGCGGCAGCCGCTCTTTTATCGTCATCTCAAAATCTGTGCAATCTGTGAAATCTGTGGTTCCACGTCACTATGGCGGGGC
>CAZPYZ010000119.1:0-9624 GCA_964590215.1 uncultured Dehalococcoidia bacterium
GAAGTTCTGGCCCACCCGCCCCCCCTCCGTTGCACCACGGCTTCTCGCCCTCACCCCAGCCGGGCCTCTCCGGCTACACTTGTAGCGCCTCCAGGGCATTCTTGCTCAAGATCCGCCCCAGCGCCGCTGAGTCGAGCGGAGCAGCCCGGACACGCGCGAGACCATCGGGATCGCCCATGGGGAAGGGGTAGTCGCTCCCGAAAAGGACCCGGTCGGACCCGACCATCGCTAACAAGAAGGCGAGCGCGCGTTCATGGAACGCGATGGTGTCGTAATAGAACCGGCCTAGGTAGGCGCTGGGCGCATGCGCCATGCCCTGGCACTCGGCGAGCATGCGATGCCCGCGCTCCAGGCGTCCTATCTGGTAAGGCAGAAAGCCGCCGGCGTGGGACAGGCAGCACTTCATCTCCGGGTACGTGTCCAGGATGCCGCCGAAGATAAGGCGGCTGGCGGCGACGGTCGTCTCCATCGGATTCCCGCAGATGTTGTGAAGATAGAAACGGTCCAGCCGCTCCAAGGCCATGGGCACCATCGGAGGGTGAAGGAAGAGCAGCAGGCCGGCTTCTTGCGCGGCGGCTAACACCGGACGGAACTGCTCATCGTCCAGGTTGTGGCCGTTGACGCTGCAGCCGATCTCCAAGGCCTTCATGCGAAGGGCGCCGGCGCAGTAGTCCAACTCTTGCAGTGCCGCAGGGACGTCCTGGAGCGGCAGGGTACCCATGGCCCACAGCCGGTCGGGATGGGCGCCTGCGGCCTCGGCTAGGGTCTCGTTCTGAAGCCGAGCCCAGCGGCGCCCTTGTTCTGGCGGCAGCCAGTAGCCCACCAGGTCCATCCAGGTGGAGATGACCTGCACGTCCACCCCGGCGGTGTCCATATCTCGGAAGCGGACGTCCAGGTCACAGAGCTGGGGGAAGAACGGGCGCGTGCGGGGGCCGTCCTCGAACTGGAGCCGCTCGCCGCCGCCGGCCTGGGTCAGGACGCGAAGGCCGTACGCGGTGCCGTTCCTTCGGGCTTCGGCGATGAGGTCGCGAGAGACGTGGTGGGCGTGGATGTCGATGACCACGGAGCCTACCGAGGGCCGAGCAGGTGGCGGTAGGCCTCGAGGTCCATGAGGGCCTTGCGCTGGGCGCCGTCGATGCCGATGAGGGATCCCGTAACGTAGGTATTCTGATCGGAGGCGAGGAAGCAGACCAGGGCAGCCACCTCCTCTGGGGTGTTCAGCCGCCCCAGGGGGATGCTGGCCAGGGTGAGGGCGTGGGCCTCCTCCTGGCTGATGCCTTTGTCCCGCGCCATGGCCTTCTCCAGGGTGTCCCAACGGTCGGTACGCACCGGGCCCGGGTTGACCGCGTTGATGAGGACGTTGTAGCGGCCGTACTGCTCCGCCAGGGCCTGGGTAAGGTTATGGCCGGCCGCGTTGGCTGCGCCGGGGACGATCTCCCAGTAGGCCGGTTTGTTGCCGTCGTTGCCGATAAGATTGACCACGCGCCCGCCACCCTGGCGGACCATGATGGGCAAGACCTCCCGCAGCATCCGCACGTAGCCCAGGAACTTCAGGTTCAAGCCATCCCACCAATCGTCATCAGATAGGTTCTCGATGAGGCCGCCCATGGCGGCGCCAGCGTTGTTGACCAAGACGTCGACGCGCCCGAAGCGGTCCGCCGCCGCCCGGACGAAGCGCCTGACATCCTGAGTGCTGGTCATGGCAGCCACCACCGGCACCACCTCTGTGCCCGACACGGCGCTGATGGCCTCGGCCGCCTGCTCGAGCCGTTCCTTGCCCCGAGCCGCGATGAAAACCCGCGCGCCCTCCGTCGAGAGGGCGCGGGCGATGCCGTAGCCGATGCCCATGCTCCCGCCTGTCACGAGCGCGACCTTGTCCTTCAGACGCCGGTCCATAGGTGAACCTCCTCGATCATGGGGCCACGACTTGACGGTCACCGGGCCCCGGCGCGACAACACCCCCGGAGCCGTTCCATCCAGCGCATGGCGGCGAAGCACGACTTTAGAGGATACCCCATGGGCGCTCGCACGGGCCAAGCATATCTCGACACGTTACGAACTCAGGGGCCAGAGGTCTGGCTTGGTGCGGAAAGGATCGCCGACGTTACCTCGCACCCCGCGCTGGGCGCGGCGGCGCACGAGTTGGCCCGTCTGTATGACCTCCGTTTCGAGCCTGAGCACCGGGAGAACATGCTCTTTCCGTCGCCCGCGGGCGGTGCACCGATAGGGGTCGACTTCCTGGTGCCCAGGTCCATCCAGGACCTGGGCCGGCGGCGTGCGTTCCATAAGGTATGGGCGGACGCTACCTACGGTCTCATGGGACGCAGCACGGACTTTATGTCTGCCATCCTGACGGGGTTCTACGTCCACGCCAGCGCTCTCGGCCCCCTGGCCGAGAATATGCGGAAGTACTACGAGTACGTCCGGGACCATGACCTGTTTCTGACCCACGCCCTGGTGGACCCGCCTGTCGACCGCTCGAAGCCCCCCGCTCGGCAGGCGGACCCGTATTTGAACGTGCGGGTCGTGAAGGAGACGGACGCCGGACTGGTGGTGCGGGGGGCCAAGGCGGTGGCCACGGCCAGCCCTTACGCCGACGAGATCCTCTGCTTCCCGGCGGTAGACTACCGGCCCGGTTTCACCAATCAAGAGGATCAGCCCTACGCCATCGTGTTCGCGCTCCCAACCCGCACCCCAGGCCTGCGCTTCATTATCCGAGAGCCCTACGGGGGCGCTAACCGCTTCGACCATCCTCTGGCGAGCCACCTGGACGAGGTCGACGCGGTGGCTGTATTCGACGAGGTGCTGATCCCCTGGGAGCGGGTGTTCGTGAACCAGAATGTCGAAACGGTGTGGCACCTGACCGCGTTCGACCAGAAGATCGGCGGCGGTCCCGAGAGCTGGCGTCCGGTCGGGCTGTTCATGCTCCAGGTCGCCGTTCGGCTCGTCTCGAAGCTCTCATTCACGGTGGGGCTGGCCAAGCGGGGAGCGGAGCTGATGAAACGAGAGTCGCCGTTCACAAGAGACATGCTGGCGGAGATCGGGATCTACATTGGACTGATCAACGCGCTGATCCATGCGTCGGAGGCGACTTCGCAGCCGAACGCGGAGGGTGTCTTCCTTCCCAACCCCTACTACCTGAACCTGGTGCGCGTCATGGGCCCATGGTGGTATCCGAGAGCCAAGGAGGTGCTGCAACTGACGCTGAGCACGGGCCTGATGTATCAGCCGGGCTCCGTGGGCGTGTTCGATTCGCCTATTGCGGGAGACATCGAGAAGTACTTCGTGGGCGCCGAAGCGACGGCTGCCGAGGAGCGGTTGAAGCTTTTCAAGGCAGCAGCAGATCTCGCAATCTCCAGCTTTGGGGGACGGCAAGAGCTGTACGAGCGCTTTTACGGGGGCGACCCCTTCGCGCTTCGTTCCTCCTTCTGGTACAACCAGTTCGACTGGACCGGCCCGAACCGGCTCGTGGACGCCTGCCTTGCTACGTTCAGCGCGGCACGGGGTCTGGAAGAACTCAGGCCCCGGTAGCGCCATTGGGAACCGGCAGGCCATAGAAGCGGGCGGTGTTGTCGATGAGCAGCTTCAGCTTGGTCCCCCTCGTTCAGATCCTCCCGGGCCCAGATGTGGCTGGTCGCGTCCAGGATGCGGTGGGCGTGGGGGATGTCGCTGGCGTATAGCCAGGTGTCCGGGCCCCATCGCTGGACCACGTAAGGGAGCATCGCGTCCTCGGCCTCGAACCCGAAGAACAGCCTGCCCGTCTGGAGGTACTCCTCCGGCTTGAGCTCAGGCAGCCGCCGGCCGGTACTGATGCCCACGGCGTGCCGCTCCGCGATCTGGTCGATGGACTCCTCCGTTCGCCACACCATGAAATCGACCCAGGTACAACTGGTCTCCAGGAAACCTACCCGCAGATTGGGGTAGCGGTCGAGCACGCCGGACATGACGAGGTGTTTGAACCCAGCCAGGACCGAGAAGTGGAACAGGTTGTCCCCGTAATGGGTTGATGCGACCATGGGATGGACGGCCACGGACATATCGGTCTCCGCTGCGGCGGCCCAGATGGGTTCGAAGTCGGGGTGGGTGATGGGTCTGTCGCCGACGACCCCGGAGACCATCACGCCCAGCGACCCCATGTCCTTGGTACGTGCTATCTCCCGCGCCGCCTCGGCCGGGTCGTGGAAGTCGATGACAGTGACCCATTTCATGCGGTCCGGCGCCTGGCTACTGACGTCGGCCATCCAGTTGCTGTAGGCCCGGGCCAAGGCCTGGCTCAGGGGCGGGTCGGGGCGGCCTCCTTGTTCCACCAGCGGAAGGATCAAAGCACGTTGGGCGCAAAGAGCTCATCGGGGCTCACCGCGCGGGGAGCGAGCCCCTGCTCGTAAACATACCCGCCGATAGCCTCCCAGGTCGGACGGTTGGGCTCCAGGCCGTAGGCCCAGAAATCCTTCCCGAACACCCGCCAGGCCTCCTCTACGTGGTGTATCAGCCAGGGAAGGGACAGCCGCAGCGCGTCGGTGTCGTAGAGTCCGTTGACTGCGAGGTCTCGCGCCTGACAAAAGGCTTGGTAGAGGCTGGTCGCCACCCAGGGGTGTTCGCGATACACGTCCTCCCGCAGGACCACGGTATGCATGATGGGGAAAATCCGGGTGCGGGCATAGTATTCCTGCTCCACCTCCTTGTAATTGGGGAACAGGCGGCTGATATGGGGTGCGCCCCTCAGGAAGCTAGGTGGGATGTAGAGGGACAAATACGCGTCCAGTTCGCCGGCCTCGAGCCTGCCTTCCAGCGTGTCGTCAGCGGGGAGGAAGTCGAGCTTAACGTCCGCAGGCAAGTCCAAGGGGAGCAGCGGCCGCTGGGTGGGTGTATCGAGCCCGCCCATGAACCAATGCACGTCCTTCGCGGCCACGCCGTATTCGTGCTGAAGCATTCCCCGCATGAACACGACGCCGGTGGAGCCGTATTGAGTCGTACCTACTCGCCTGCCCTTGAGGTCCAGGGGCGTCTTGATGCCTGCGTGGGACCTGACGTAGACGCAGGAGTGCCGAAAGATCTTGGAGAGAGCCACAGGGATGGCGACGAAGGGGCAATCGCCCCGGGCCTTCAAGGCGACGTAGGAGGCAAGGGAGAGCTCGGACACCTGGAACTCCTTGTGCTCCAGCATCCGGGGAAAGGCCTCTCGCGGGCGCATCACGAGGATGTTGAGGTCGATCCCCTGGGGCTGGACCCGGCCGTCCATCAGCGGGCGGGTACGGTCGTAGTCCCAGCAAGCCAGCGTCAGAGAGAGTTTTGCCACGGGACAGCCTCCGGTCTAATGTGTAGCCAGGTCCATGCGTGTAGGCTACCATTCCGTCGGTGAAGAAGTGATGGAGACGAGCGCGGCTCCAGCGGCCTCTGTGCTCCGGAGCCCGCGGGAGACCCGGGTGCCCGGGAGGGGCCTTACGGTCGCGGGGACGGTCATAGGCAGTCACAGTCTCGAGCACATCTATGCCAGTGGCTTTCGCGTCATCGTGCCCGAAATCTACAGAACCCTCGGCCTTTCCCCTCTGGAAGCCGCCTTCATCAGCTCGGCTCACACCCTCACCAGCGGGGCTGCCAGTTTGGTGGTGGGCTTCATCACCGACATGTACCAGCACCGGCGAGGGGCCCTACTGGCATCAAGCCTGGCAATCATCGGTGGCGGTTACCTGCTGGCGGGCTTGGCGCCCGCTTACTTGCTGCTCTTAATGGCTGTGGGACTTGCCGCGCTTGGCGTGTCCTTCTGGCATCCCACTGCGTTGGGTCTGCTGTCCCAGGGTTTCCCTGCGCAACGAGGGCTCTTGATCTCCCTGCACCGCTCCGTCGGTAACGTGGGCGAGACGGTGGGGCCGGTGCTGGTGGGGTTTCTGCTACTGACCCTGGACTGGCAGGTGGTCCTCCATCTCGGGTTCCCGGTCACCCTTTTGCTGGCGCTGCTGATCGCGGTGGTTGTGAGAGGCATCGGCGGCAGACCGCGGCAACCGTTATCGTTCCGGGCTAACTTCAACGCGCAGTTCGCGAGCCTGAGGGCGGCCCTCCGGAACCCGGCGATCGTAACCCTGCTCGCGGTCACCGCACTGGAGGGCATGGGGGACCGGACGATCTACTTCTTCCTCCCCTTGTATCTCAGCGTCGACCTCGGGATGGACCCGCTGGAGGTCGGCGTCCGCGTCGGGCTATTGACCGCTTTGGGCGTGCTGACCGGTCCCTTCATCGGGGCCTTTTCGGATCGCGTGGGCCGCAAGCCGGTCATCCTGGCCGTCATGCTGGGTGAGGCAATCATGTCGCTGGCCATTCTGGCTGCGGGAAGCGGCGTCGCCCTCCTCCTGGTGCTGCTCATCGCGGGCATGTTCATGTACACCGTCAACTCGTTGATCCAGGCGGCCGCGCTGGACATCGTCGAGGGTCAGCGCCTTGAGGGCACGTTTATTGGGCTTTCCTGGGGCTTCAATGGCCTGTTCAACGGCGTGTCGCCGCTCTTGGCCGGGGCCCTGGCGGAGAAGTTTGGCTTCAAAGCGACGTTCTACTACGCCGCGGTTGCATTGATCCTGGGTTTCCTGCTTGCCAGCAGGCTCCCCAAACTGAAGGCCCGGAAAGACTCGGCATGATGATCATCCCTGCTTGACATCCCTACCCGGCTGCAACAGGATCGCTCTGTTCGTTAGGAAGGAGGACGATAACTAATGGCGCAGCTGGTTCTCGGTATCGGCACCTCTCACAGCCCCCACCTGAGCATGAACTGGGACGTTTGGCACCTGAGGGGCGAGTCCGACAAGCACAACCCCGCTCTCATCGGCACCGACGGGATCGTCTCGGGTTACGACGATCTGCTGAAACGAGCCGATACCACGCGCATCGCGCGGGAGATCACCGAGGAGAAGTTCAAGCAGCGGCACGAGCAGAACCAGAAGAGTATCGCCCGGGTCGCTGAGGTCCTGCAGAGAACGGAGCTCGACGTCCTGGTAATGGTAGGCGACGACCAGAAGGAGTACCTCCTGGACGACAATATGCCCGGCGTCTGCGTCTACTGGGGCGATGAAGTGCTGGTGAAGAAGGGCCCGCCGCCCACCCCACCCAACGGCAACCGCCCCCTCATCGGCTACTCCGACCAGGACCGCGTCGTTCCAACCAGCTCAGCGCTGGGACGGCATCTCATCGAGTACCTGAACGAGGCGGAGTTCGATATCGGGCGGTCGCAATACCTGGACCCCAAGCGCGGCCGGGCCGAAGGCGGTATCGGCCATGCCTTCGGTTTCGTGTACCACCGTCTCCTGGGAGAGAAGGTGGTCCCCGCCGTTCCCATCATGGTGAATACCTATTATCCGCCCAACCAGCCGACACCCAAGCGCTGTTACGATCTTGGCCGGGCGATTCGTTGTGCCATCGAGGCCTGGCCGCAGAAGGCGCGGGCCGGCATCCTCGCCTCCGGTGGATTCAGCCACTTCGTGGTAGACGAAGAGCTGGACACAATGGCCATGGAAGGGATCAAGAAGCGGGATATCCCTACCCTGGCGGCCCTGCCGAGGGTGCGGATGAATTCCGGGAACTCCGAGATCCGGAACTGGATTGTGGCCGCAGGAGCCACGGAGCACCTGGAGCTGCAGTGGATGGACTACGTCCCCTGTTACCGCTCCCCCGCGGGCACCGGCTGCGCCATGGGGTTCGCCGAGTGGTCGTAGCGCTCAGGTAGTGAACCGGCGACCAAGCAGCGACGGGAGGAACCCGTCATGACGGCGACCACTTCGCGAGCTGAGACCAAACGGAAAGGGATGAAAGTGGTCGATTTGACGACAAGCGCTTCGTGCGCGCCAATACCGAGGAGACGCAGCCGAAGATGGTGGAGACCCAGGAACTGCTGAAGCAGCTCCTGGTGAGGTAATCCGGTCCGCTTAGGTCAGCGTAGAGGAGGCCGCCCACGCGCGACGAGGGCGAGGCTGTGGTGCCCCTGCCAAAGGATAGTTACGGGCCGCGGCGCATGCCTGAGCGCTTCTATTAACTGTTCGAGATCGACCGCCGGTAGCTCTGTCACCGTCAAGCTCCCTGGCGGGCGCCGATCACGGTGCCGAGCAGGGTCCCATTAGGCACCCTGCTCCCTTTGATGGGACCGCCCGCTCCCATCTGCTCCTTAATCGCATCGACCCAGGAGACGGTATCTGCGGGAAGCAGCTTCGAAACAGGCCTTAGCCAGAACACCTCTGGGTTCAGGGCGCCCGGTGGCGGCGTCGCGTGCTCTCGCAATGCCCTGGCTGCACGCAGCATCCGCCGGCGGATCGCGATCTGCCCCGTGTCGGCAGTCCCGAGGTGTTCTATCGTCCGATCGACGATGCGGCCCATGCTTTGCTGCATCCCCGAATCCTGGGGCCAGGTGCCGGGCAGCCCCGAGAAACGGCTGGTCTTCTGGGCCTCGTAGTCGAACCCGAAGTCATGGTCGTAGTCGAGCCTGGGCCAGTACCTGGCATAGGGCCGGTTGCCCGTTGACGGCTGGAATATGTTGACAGTGGGATGGAGGCCCTCTAAACCGTCGGACCCATGCTTCAGCCGGTTCAGCTCTGTCTCGTTCAGGGGGCGGACCGCGTTGTAGTCCCAGCAGAGGCAGAGGGTGTGTTCGTCGTCCATCGGCACCCACGCGTGGCCGCTGAAGTTGGGGTCATCGCCGCCGCCCGGGATGAGGGTGTGGAAGGGCATCAGGAACGGGTAGACCCGCCAGTAGCTCAGCTTCCCTTCCTCCACCAGATCGCGCCGGGTACCAATGAGGACGCCGTATTCGGTATCGGCCACCTCGAAGCGGGCCCACTTGTACTTGCGGGCGATGAAGCCCCAGTTGTGTTCATCCGGCGTACCGGGCGCGATGTAGGGCTTGGTAGCGCGTTGGTGCAGGAACCCGATGTGGGTGGTGTCGTACTCCCCTTCGATAGGCTGCATGAAGTTGTTTTCGGCGACTCGAAGGGAATGGTAGACCTGGTCCTCGGGCACCATGTTCCATTCCAGCTCAGGAAGCTCCGGCGGCTCCGCCCGCGGTCCCATGTACGCCCAGACGATGCCGTTGCGTTCGCGGCAGGGATAGGCCGTATGCCGGATCTTGTGCTTGAAGTTGCTCTCAGGCGGCTCGTTCGGCATGTCGACACAGGCGCCGGTGACATCGAACTTCCAGCCGTGGTAGACGCACCGAAGCCCATTCTCTTCATTCCGCCCAAAGAACAGCGAGGCGCCCCGGTGCGGGCAGTTGCTGCGGACGAGGCCGACCCGGCCGCTGCTATCCCGGAAGATGATGAGATCCTCGCCCAGCAGACGCACGCGCGCCGGCGGACAATCCGACTCGGGCAGGTGCCGGGAGAGGAAGAAGGGTTGCCAATACTGCCGCAAAAGGTCGCCCATGAGCGTCCCCGGGCCAACTCGTGTGAGTTGCTCGTTCTCTTCCTTGCTCAGCATCGCAGCGCCCCCTGGACCGCAGACTGGTGGGCCTTTTGGTATGACCTTGCGAAGATCCGCTCGCCTCGAACCGGGATATACCCCGCTGGATCTCGAGGGGATCCTGTTCCCGAGATAACCACCTTCAGTCAAGCCCAAATTAAATCAAGTTCAATTTAGACCTAGCGAAGCTTCGCC